>JBFIZG010000012.1:0-23356 GCA_041604955.1 Gemmatimonadales bacterium
TCTACGACCGGCTGAAGACGGTCTCCCGCGGGTACGCCGCGATGGACTATGAAGTTGATGGGTATCGCCCGAACACATTGGTCAAACTCGACATGTTGATCAACGGAGAACCGGTCGATGCATTCAGCGTCATCATCCATCGTGACAAGGCGTACGCGTGGGGACGCAAGATCGCCGAGAAGCTCAAGGAGTTGATCCCGCGGCAACTCTTTGAAGTGGTGATCCAAGCCGCGATCGGCTCGAAAATCATCTCGCGGGAAACCGTGCGGCCACTCCGAAAGAACGTGACCGCAAAATGCTACGGCGGAGACATCACACGAAAGCGCAAGCTGCTCGAGAAGCAAAAAGAGGGGAAGAAGCGAATGAAGCAAGTCGGAACCGTCGAGATTCCCCAGGAAGCGTTTCTTGCGGTCCTCAAAATGGAATCGTGAACCATGCGTCTAGTCGCGGGTGTCGATGTCGGTGGCACGAACGTCGTCGTCGGAACGTTGCCGGAGGACGGGAGCGACCTCTACGGACTGCTCACCGAACCCACGGATCTCAGCGGGCCGGAAGCCACGGTCCGTCAGATCATACGGTTACTGCGCACCTCGTTCGAGCAGACCCGCGCCGCGCTCGGCGCCGAGGAGGCAACCGTCATCGGCATCGGACTCGGCTCTCCCGGCCCGCTCGACACGAAGACGGGCGTCGTGCTGCTGACCCCGAACCTGGGATGGACCAACGTCCCGCTCCGCGACCTCGTCAGTGAGGCAACCGGTCTCCCCGCGACGCTCGACAACGATGCAAACTGCGCCGTGCTGGGCGAGTGGTGGCGTGGCGCTGCCCAGGGTGGCCGGGTGGTCGTCGGCATCACGATCGGCACCGGCATCGGCGGCGGAATCGTGTTGGATGGAAAGATCTTCCACGGCGCAAGCGATGTCGCCGCCGAGATCGGTCACATGAGCATCGACGCCACGGGACTCCGTTGCAAGTGCGGAAACTACGGATGCATCGAGGCCTATGCGGCAGGCCCGGCCATTGCGCGTCGAGCGGTCGAGGGGATCGAGGCTGGAGCGGAGAGCCGGTTGGGAGAGTTCGTCGGCGGTGATCTCTCGAACGTCACCGCACAGTCGGTCTCAGACGCCGCGCGGGGCGGTGACGCGTTTTGTCTCGAGGTCATGCGAGAGACCGCCCGGTTCCTCGGCACGGCGGTTTCAAACCTGGTCAACATCTTCAATCCCGACGTGTTCGTGATTTGCGGCGGCGTCACCAAGGCGGGCGACCTCCTCTTCGAGCCGCTTCGTCGCGAGGTGAAACGACGAGCGTTCGCCCCCGCCGTCGCGGCGTGCCGCATCGTCCCGGGTGGTCTGCCGGGGGTGGCCGGGGTCTACGGAGCCGCCGCGTCGTTCTCCGTGCAGGTGTGCGAGGGGCGGTGAAACGTCTTGGTGTCATCGGCACGATGGTATGGGACTCCATCTACGGACGCGAGAGTACGTCGCAACCGGTGGAGGAGTGGGGCGGCATCGCATACGCGCTCGGTGCGTTGGAGGCTTCCTTACCGGACGGGTGGTCGATTGTTCCGCTCATCAAGGTCGGGACCGACCTTTCGGCCAGGGCCAACGATTTTCTGACATCGCTCGCGCGACGGGCGGGGACCGCGCGCTTCATCGAGGTTCCGGAACCCAACAACCGGGTGACGATTCGGTACGCCTCCGATTCCCGCCGGGCGGAGCGGCTCCGAGGCGGGGTGCCGGCGTGGACCTGGAGCGAGCTGGGTCCACTGGTGCACGATCTCGACGCGCTCTACGTCAATTTCATCTCGGGATTCGAGATGGATCTCGAGGCCGCGCACCGCTTGCGGCAGGGATTCGCCGGGCCGATCTACGCCGATCTGCACAGCCTGTTTCTCGGGGTCGGTGTCGACGGGCTCAGAATCCCACGCGCCTTGCCCGACGTTCCGAGCTGGTTCCAATGTTACGACGTCGTGCAGCTCAATGAAGACGAGATCGGTCTCGTGGGAGACGATCCGCTGGAGGTTGCCGTACGGGCGTTCGAGGCGGGCGTGAAGCTCCTCATCGTGACGCTCGGTGCGAGAGGCGCCGTCTACTTCACGACCCCATCGTTCTCGTTCGAGAACCAGCGGCGCCCCGTCTCTTCAGGGCCGATCCGCACAGCGCGAATCGCACCACCCGACGTCGCCAACCCGCTCGACCCGACGGGGTGCGGCGATGTCTTTGGCGCCACGATGCTCTCAGCGCTCTTGCGCGGCGCGCCGGTCGAAGACGCCATTCGACACGCCAACGAGGGCGCCGCCCGGAACCTCTCTTACCGCGGTGCCACGCATCTTCACCATCATCTGCGGGGAGAGATCGTTCCGAGATGACGCGGGTCGTGGAAATCCCAACGAGCTTTGATGCGCGGTCCTTCGACCAATTCGCGAAGGCGAACGGCGCTCCTGACGCTGCGCGCCCGCTGTACGATGCCCACGGCGTGCACTGGGCGTCGCCGTACGGACTCGTGGGGTTGCTCGCCGCCGGACAAGCCGTCGTGGAGCGCACCGGGCAACAGGCGTTGCTGACCGTCCCGGAAGACCGGGACGTCGTCCATTACTGGGCGCGCGCAGGGTTTTTCGAGTACGCACCCGAGTGGTTTGAAATCCACGGCAAGGTTCCGCGGGTGGGACCAAGCCACTCCTCAGAGGTGTTGCTCGAGATCACGCCAGTCAGGGGCTCCGCCGACGTTCACGGCGTCGTTCGCACCATTCAAAAACGCGCCGCCGCCATTCTCTCGGGCGAACTCGGGCTCGACGCCAGCGCAACCATGGGATTCGGTATGGCGCTTTCCGAAGCGTGTCAGAATATTGTAGAGCACGCCGGCACGTCCGGATGGGTCGCGGTGCAGAGTTATAATTGGCGGAAGCGGCTCGGACGCCGAGTCGTCGTGATTGCGGTGGCCGACGCCGGGATCGGGTTCCGTCAGTCCCTCGAATCGACGCAATCCGGTCGTTTTGGCGATCGATGGAGTGATGCCACCGCCCTGGAGGCGGCCCTGTTTCAAGGTGTGAGCCGAATCCCCGACCCAGGACGGGGTCAGGGACTAGGCGGAATTTGCAGATATCTCAACCGATGGGATGGCAAGATTAGCGTCCGGAGTGGCACCGCGCGCCTGGCGATCGTTCCGACGTGGGACGACGACCGACCCCTGGTAGATGGGCTTCCGGGATTCCCTGGCAGCCAGATTCTTATGATTATTCCTGCGCAAATGACGAAGTGACGGGACGTGCATAATATCGATCTGAAGACGGTTCTGCAGCGTACGGTATCGGAAGGGTATGACGATCTCGTCACACGGCACACTGGCCGCGCGGTTCGAGGTGGTGTCGAGGCGCTCCTCGCGGAACTCGACGGAGAACAGGTCGCCGTCATCGACTTCACGGCGGTCGGGTGCCTGGACATCTCCTGCGCCGATGAAATCGTCGGGAAGCTGCTGCTGGATCACGGACGCGCGCGACCATTCGTGCTGAGGGGGCTGACCCCGGCGCATTGCGACGCGATCGCCTCCGTCCTCGAGCGCCATTCGATCGCGGCCGTGTCGCAAGACTGTGACGGGCGGTTCGAGCTTCTCGGCCCGATCCACCCGACGGTGCGGGAGGTGTTCGCGGCCGTGTGGCAACATCAGCGGGCCGCCGTTCCGGAGATTGCCGAGCGTGCGGCGGTGCCGGCCGAGACGGTGCGCCGTGCCCTCGAAGAACTGATGGAGCGGCGGTTGGTGCGGCAGGAAGCCGATCACTACCACGCACCGGTGTCCCGATAACCCAATGACGCTGGGGATTTCAACCCGCGCGGTTCATGGCACACGCAGGCCGAACACGGCCGGCGAGCCCCTCGTGTCTCCGGTGTATCAGAGCAGCACCTTCGTCAATCCCATCGGAGAACACGGCGAAGTGCTGTACACCCGGTACGGCAACAACCCCAACCAGGTCGAACTGGGGAACCGCCTGGCGGCGTTGGAGGGCGCGGAAAGCGCCATTGCGGTCGCGAGCGGTATGGGCGCCACGGCCCTCGCGCTGCGGGCCGTGTTGAATCCCGGCGACCATCTGCTCTCCTCCAAGTGGATCTACGGCGCGACACGCGAGCTGTTCGACTCGGAATTTGGACGACTCGGCATCGACGTCACGTACGTCGACCCGGAAAACCCGCGGAACTGGCGGTTGGGCGTCAAGAAAAATACGCGCGGCATTTTCGTCGAAACGCTCACGAACCCGCTCATGCGCGTCATCGACCTCGACATCGTCTTCCGGCTGTGCCGGGAACTCGGCTCCGCCTTGATCGTCGACTCGACGTTTTGTTCGCCGTTCAACTGCCGTCCGCTCGAACACGGCGCGGACGTCGTCATCCACAGCGCGACCAAGTACCTGAACGGGCATTCGGACGTGATCGCGGGATGCGTGGCCGGAAACGAGCCGCTCGTCAGCGAAGTGCGGCGTCTCATGACGATTTGGGGCCAGGCCATCGACCCGCATACTGCGTGGCTCGTCGAACGCGGCCTCAAGTCACTTGCGCTTCGTATGGAACGGCACAACGCAAACGGCATGGCGTTCGCCACGTGGGCAAGCGCGAACCAACACATCGCCACCGTGCACTACCCGGGGCTTCCGCATCATCCCGATCATGAAGTGGCCAGCCGCCTGCTGGATGGATACGGCGGTATGGTGGGCATTACGCTCGCAGGCGGCGCCCCTGCGGTGACCGAAATGATGAAGCGGCTCACGCTGGTCACGCATGCACCCAGCCTGGGAGGCGTCGAAACATTGGTGTCGGAACCCCAGTATACGTCACATGCGGCGTTCTCACGGAAGGAACGCGAGGCACAGGGCATCCGGGACGGGTTCGTGAGAATCAGCCTCGGCATCGAGGACGTCGACGACATCATCGCCGACTTCGAACAGGCTCTGACGGCGGTGGCAGCGTGATTCACTTTTCCAAGGTCTTCAAGTCATACCGTCAGAGTACGCTGGCGCTCAAGGACATCACGTTCACCTTGGGCAAGGGAGAGTTTCGGTTCCTTACAGGACACTCGGGCGCGGGGAAGTCTACGATCCTGAAACTCATCTACGCCGATGAGATGCCCACGTCGGGCTTTGTCCGCGTCGCCGGATACCGCACCTCGAAGCTCAAACGTCGGGACATTCCGAGCCTCAGACGCCGGCTCGGGATCGTGTTTCAGGACTTTCGGCTGCTGGAAGATCGAACCGCCGAAGCCAACGTGGCGTTTGCGCTCGAGGTCACGGGAACGCGGCGGGCATCGATCCTGCCCAAGGTCACCCGCGTGCTGACGCAGGTCGGGCTCGCGGGAAAGGCCAAGTCGTACCCACAGGAGCTCTCCGGCGGCGAACAACAGCGAGTCGCCATTGCGCGCGCTCTCGTGAACGACCCGCTGGTGTTGCTCGCCGACGAACCCACCGGGAACCTCGACGAACGCGCCACACGTGGGGTGTTCCAGCTGCTGCGCGACATCAACGCCAATGGAACCGCGGTGCTCATGGCGACGCACGACTTGGAATTGGTGCGCCGCGCGCCGTACAGCACGATCGAGCTCCAGGACGGGGCAATCGTCTACGATTCGGCGGTGGACGATCCCGAAGCCAAGGTGACTGCTTGATGCGACTCGTGGTGCGCGAAGTAATCCGGACATTCAGCCGGGCCCCCGTCTTGTCGGCACTTTCGGTCACGACCATTGCGTTTGCGCTGTTCGTGCTCGGGCTCTTTGGACTGGTGGCGATCAACCTGCGGGCGGCGCTCACCGACGTCGAGGAACGCGTCGAGGTCGTCACCTACTTGAGACGGGGAACGCCCGTGGATGTCATAACGGTAGGTAGGAGCGACATCGAGGCGTTCCCAGAAGTGGAATCGGTCACGTATGTGAGCGAAGAAGACGCGTTGGTCCGCGCGCGGGCAGAGCTGAGCGAGTTTCAGGGACTCTTCGACGACCTGACGACCAATCCCCTTCCGGCGTCCCTCGAAATCAAGCTGAAACCAGGGTTCCGTGATTCGGAGAGCGTCGGAGCCGTGGCCGATCGACTACGGGGATTTTGGTTCGCCAGCGATATTCGCTACGGTCAGGACTGGCTCGCAAAGTTGGACCGGTTGCGGAATGTCGCAGCGGTCGTCGGATTCGTCATCGGCGGAGCGTTTGCGGTGGCGTCCGTCATCATCATCGGGACAACGGTCCGGATGGCGGTGCTGCACCGGAGTAGAGAAATCGCCATCATGCGACTCGTTGGCGCGACCGATGCCTTCATTCGACGTCCGTTCCTGTTGGACGGAGCGCTCAAAGGCACGTTGGGCGGTCTCGGAGCCCTCATGCTCAACCTCGGCGCGTTTGCCGCAATCAACGCACTCATCCTCAGGACGTCGTTCTTCCAGCCGCTGCAGGCCGTTGCCCTGGTCCTCTTCGGAGCGGTGTTTGGCGTGATGGCGAGCGCGCTTTCCGTGGGACGGCACCTGAGACAGGTCACAAGCGGGTGAACGTGGGACCCCGGATCTTCGCAGGACTCCTCACACTTGCCTGCGCGGCGCCAGCGCTGGCCCAGGGTAACCTGGACCGCGAAATCCGCGCGAACCAGTCGCGCCTCGACTCCATCAGAAGTCAGCGCGCGCAACTTCAAAATGAGCTACAGCGTCTCCGAGGACGCGTGCACAACATTTCGGCCGAGCTGGAGAACATCGAGGACCAGAAGAACATCACGGGACGGATCGTGAACGAGCTGGATCGGCAGATGGCCTCGATGGGGGCGCAGCTCGATACCATTACCATCGATCTCATGCTCGCTCAAGACGCCCTCGCCGAGAAACGCGCCGTGCTTCAGCAGCGGCTGATCGGCATCTACAAACGGGGACCACTCTATGCCTTCGAGGCCCTGCTCGCCGCGCGGAGCTTTGGCGACCTGCTGAGTCGCTACAAATACCTCTATCTCGTGAGCCGGCAGGACCGCTCGCTGGTCGACGAAGTGGAACTCCTACGTACGCGCATCGATCAGCAGCGGCAGGATCTGCTCAAAGTCCAGAGCGCCTTCGTCGAGCAGCGCCAGCAGCGGGGCCAGGAACTCGAACAGTTTGTCCGGCTGGAGCGGCGCCGGCAGCAGAGTCTACGACAGACACTCGCGTCTCAGCGAACGACGACGACGCGGCTCGACTCGCTAGGCCGTGCGGAACAGATGGTGAACGACGTTGTCGCCAGCCTCGAGCGCGAACGTCGTCGTCGCATCGAAGCCGGGACGGAAAGCGTGGGCGAGGGTAGCATCTCGACCAGCGATCTCGGCTCGCTCCCCTGGCCGGTAGACGGCAACATCGTCTATCGGTTCGGTCCGGTACCGGGGCCCGACGGCACCCGGTTACGAAACGTCGGGCTCGGCATCGGCGTACCCGTTGGAACACCTGTTCGGGCCGTCGCGACCGGCAGGGTCGATCTCGCCCGGCCACTGGAGACGTGGGGCCCGTCGGTGCTCGTGAATCACGGCGACGGTTTCTACACGTCGTACATGTACCTCTCCCGCATACGGGTCGCCGAAGGCGAAATCGTGGCGGCCGGACAGGAAATCGGCCTGTCAGGGGGCGGGAATACGGCCGTCGGCCCGCACGTAGAGTTTCAAATCCGCCAGCAACAGGGTTCCCAGCCGCTGACCCTGGATCCCGAAAACTGGTTGAGGAAGCGGCGGTAGCGGTTCTGCGAAGCGCCATTGCAGAGTGCCGATTGCAGAGTGGCGATTGCAGATTGGCGATTTCAGATTGACGGTTCTCAGCCAAGCCCGCTTCGAGTAGGCAAAAACCCGAACGAGGCCGCGGCGGGCGACGGGGTCGCTATCGGTACAGTGCCATGCCCCGAAGCGCTGCTTGCCGGACGCACATTCTGTTCTTCCGGCAAAGTATGAGGAAAAGATACTAGGTATCAAATCCTCCGTTTTGCGGGTCTCGAGACACCTACGCTCCCCTGCCGACCGACCGTGAGATCAGCGTAATCACTTGGGGTAACAGCTTTTAGGCGACTCTCCATTTAAAGCTCAAGAAGACTTGCCAACACCAGGACCGGACAATAATTTCATACAAACGTAGGAAGTCATACGTATGAATGAAGCCATCCAAGAAGTTACCGACGGAACCGCCACTCGGCTCATTTCGGCCGGGATCCAACTGTTTGCCGAACGGGGCTATGACGGGACAACCGTTCGCGCAGTGACTCGGCGGGCCGGCGCCAATCTGGGCGCTATCACGTACCACTTCGGCACAAAGGACGAGTTCTACGAAGCGGTTGTCACGGAGGTCGTCGATCCCAGTAGGGAGTTCCTGGCAAACGCCGTCGGCACCCAGGGGAGCCCGCTCGACCGAATCGAGCGGTTCGTCCGCGGTGTCTTCGAATACCTGCGGTTGCGTCCTGAATTCCCTCGATTGGTCATGCAGCACTTTGCCGGCGCTCGCCCGCTGCCCGACGCGTTCCGCAGGGTGATCCAGGCAAACGCCCGCACACTGTTGGGGCTGATCGAACAGGGACAGCGAGACGGGTCCATCCGCTCGGGCGACCCGCGACTCATGACACCCAGCATCATCTCGCAACCCATGTACATCACGCTTGCCCGCCAGATCATTCAGGAAGGTCTCGGTATCGACTACGGCGACCCCGACGCCTGGGCCGGTCTCGTAGACGCCGTCGTCGATTTCGTGCGGGCGGGTCTGGCCAGCCAGCAAGAAGGCACATCATGAATCAGCGAAGTCGTGCGACCCGAATCCGCGTGCCGGCGCTGGTCGCCATCTTCGGCGTCGCCACACCGATCGCGGGGTTGGCCCAAACCGAATCGGATGGCGGCCTACCGCTCCCACGGGCGGTCCGCCTGGCAATCGACTGGCACCCAGCGCTCCAATCGGCGGCGGCGGAGGTGGACCGGGCGGAAGGCGCCCTCGACCAGGTCCGCGCCGAACGATGGCCGAAACTCTCGCTCCGGGCATCGGCGACCCAGTTTCAAGAACCAATGATCGTCGCGCCGCTCCACCGGTTCGACGTCAACCAGCGCCCGCGGTTCGATCGTACCCTCATCGGCGGTGAGCTGTCGCTCGAGTATACGTTGTTCGACGGTGGTGCGCGGGGTGCGCGGATCAGGGGTTCCGCGGCAACCGCGGCGGTCTCGGAGCTGGAGCGCGACGCGGTTCGGACGAGGTTGATCGCCGATGTCACGACCGCGTACCTCGGCGTGCTGACGCTCAACGGCGTCAAAAACGCACACGACCTCCGGATCCGAGCGCTCGCCAGCGAACAGAATCGGGTCGACCAACTGTTGAGCGCCGGTAACGCCGCGCGTGTCGAGCTATTGCGGGTCGCAGCGGCCCTCGCACAAGCGCGTGCCGAGCAGGTCGCCGCGACAGCGTCACTCGAGAAGTCTGAACGAACGTTGGCCCGGCTCACCGGATTGCCGCTCGAACAGACCCGTGCCGACCGCCTGCTACCGATCGGGCTTCGCGATCCCGCGCTTCTTCCAGATAGGAACTCACTCGTTGTTCGGGCCGAAGCCAACAACCCGATGCTTGCGCAGGCCCGGCAACGGGTTGACGCGGCGCGCTCGCTCGAGCGGAGCGCCGTCGCCGCCTGGCTTCCGCGCATCGATGTCGGCGCCGGCTACGTCGGGTTTGGCAGCGCCGATCAGGGCTCGACCGCCGAGTGGCGGGCCGGCCTTCGTCTGTCTTATCCCCTCTTCACCGGTGGAGGACGGCAGAGTGCCGTGCGCATGACACGTGCACAGACAGCCGTCGCCGGAGAACAACTCCGTGTCCTGGCACTCGGCACCGCCGACGAGATCGACGGCGCACTGAGCGCCTTTGTCGAATGGGAGGCACGGGTCGTTGCCGGGACCACGGCTGTGCAACATCTCAGCGAGGTTGCCCGCATCGAGCAGCTGTCGCTCACCGAAGGGGCTCGAACACAGTCCGATTACCTGCGCGCGGAGGCTGAACTGTTGCGGGCGCGCGCACAGCTCATAGAGGCCAGACACGGGACCATTGCAGCCCGCGTCGCATTGGCGGGCGTCGTCGGCGAGTTGAGCGTCGAGTGGCTCGAGCGCCTGCTGGAGCATTCACCATGAACAAACGTGCAGTCATCATCGTCGCAGCCGCCCTGGTCGTGGTCGCGGTCCTTCTCTCGTACACCGTGTTCCGTTCCGGACCGATGAACGACACAGTCACGGCGTCGGGCACGGTGGAAGCCACTGAAGCCGACCTCGGGTTCCAAGCGCCGGGACGGGTCGAAAACATCGCCGTCCGCGAAGGAGATCTCGTCGAGGAGGGCGCCGAGCTCGCCACCCTCGACCAATCGGAGATCGCTGCGGGGAAACGCGCCGCCGAGGCGCAAGTCGCCGCGGCACGCGCCCAGTTGAGCGAACTGACGAGCGGGAACCGGCCGGAAGACGTCGCCCAGGGCAGAGCCGCGCTCCGCGCCGCGCGACAGCGGGTGAACGACGCGGCGCGCGATCTGGCGCGTGCCGAGCGTCTCTTCGACGGCGGCGCTATCAGCCAACAGGCGCTCGACCACCAGCAGACAGTGCACGAACTCGCCCAGGCAGATCTCGAAGCGACCGAAGAGCGACTTCGGCTCTTGGAATCGGGGCCGCGGCGCGAACGCATTGCAGCGCAACGCGCATTGGTCGCGCAGGCCGAGGCGGCGGTCGCACAGATCGATGCAACGCTCCGGAACACGATCGTTCGCGCGCCGTTCGGCGGTGTGATCACCGTCCGGCACCGGCACCCGGGAGAAACGGTGTCGCCCGGGGCGCCGGTGGTCACGTTGATGAACCCGGACGACCGCTGGGTGCGGATCTACGTGCGGGAAGACCAACTGGGGAGTATCGCCATCGGACAGCGGGCGAGCATCACGGCCGATACGTATCCGGACCGGACATACCAGGGCGAAGTGACGTTCATCGCCAGCGAAGCCGAATTCACACCGCGGAACGTGCAGACCACGGAAGAGCGCGTGAAGCTCGTGTATCGGTTGAAGGTACGGATTACGGGTGATCCGTCGTTGGAACTCAAACCGGGCGTCGCCGCCGACGTGCGGCTCGACGGCACCGAGGGCTGACGTGCATTCCGTCGTCGCCCTTACGCACCTCACTCGCCGGTTCAAGTCCGTCACGGCAGTGGACGATCTCTCGTTCGACGTGTCGCGGGGTGAGTTGCTCGGGATCGTCGGGCCCGACGGGGCCGGAAAGACGACGACCCTCAGAATGCTGGCCGGCGTGCTCCGTCCCACCTCGGGTGACGCCACGGTGATGGATGTCAACATCTCGCGAGACCCGGAGGGCGTGAAGCATCACATCGCGTACATGTCGCAACGGTTCGGTTTGTACGCGGACCTCACGGTTCGCGAAAACCTCGACTTCTACGCAGACCTCTATCAAGTGCCGACCCAGTCGCGTCCACGCCGCATCGAGCGGCTCTATCAGTTCTCCCAACTCGGACTGTTCGAGCAGCGCCTGGCCGGCCAGCTCTCGGGTGGCATGAAGCAAAAGTTGTCGCTGTCGTGCGCGCTGATACACGAGCCCGACGTGTTGCTGCTCGACGAGCCGACGTTTGGTGTCGATCCGATTTCACGACGGGACTTATGGCTCATCATTCACGAAATGGTCGATGGCGGGATGACGGTGATCGTATCGACCGCGTATCTCGACGAGGCAGAACGGTGTGACCGGGTCGTGTTGATGCATCACGGACGCATGGCCGCAAACGACACCCCGCAACAACTCCGCGCCTCGCTCGGCGGGCGGATCACGGTTCTCCGCACCGATCGCCCTCGTCGCGCGCGCGACATCCTTCTCGCGCAACCAGCGGTGCGTCAGGCGGTGCTGTTTGGCGACAGCATCCACATTACGCTTACCGATTCAGAACGTGATTGGCCGGCGATACGGAGCGTCCTCACGGAAGCCGGGCTCGCGGTCCAATCCGTCGAACACGCAGAGCCGTCGCTCGAAGACGTGTTCATCGACCTCGTGCAATCCGACGCCGCATGACAACGACCGTCCGCGTCACCGGCCTCACACGCCGTTTCGGCGATTTCGTCGCCGTGGACGACGTCACGTTTGCGGTCGAGCAGAGCGAGATATTCGGATTCCTGGGTCCCAATGGCGCGGGCAAGACGACCACGATCAAGATGCTCACAGGTCTGTTGCGCCCGACCTCGGGTCACGCGAGCGTTGCTGGGTTCGATGTCGGGGAACAGCTGCACGAAGTGCGCCGTCGGATCGGGTATATGTCGCAGCTCTTTTCGCTCTACCCGGACCTCACCGTCGACGAAAACATCCAGTTGTTTGCCGGACTCTACGGCGTCACAGGCTCGAGGCTGCGTGAGCGACGTGGCTGGTTACTCGACATGGCGGGACTCGAGCACCAAGGCGCTCGGCTGACCGGTGAACTCCCACTCGGTTGGAAGCAGCGTCTGGCACTCGGGTGCGCCGTGCTGCACGAACCCCCGATCCTCTTCCTCGACGAACCGACGTCCGGCGTCGACCCCGTCGCACGCCGAAACTTCTGGGACCTGATTCACGAGCTCACCGAGGACGGCACGACGGTCTTCGTCAGTACGCACTACATGGAAGAGGCCGAGTATTGCACACGTTTGGCACTGATGAACCGTGGACGGCTCATCGCACTCGACCGCCCGTCGGCCCTCAAGCAGTCCATGGAAGAACCGCTCTTCGAAGTCGCAACCGACACGCCGTCCAAGGCCGTTGAAGCGTTACAAGGCGAGCCGGGAATATTGGAGGCCGCGATGTTCGGCCGTGCCGTGCACGTGATGGTGGAAGACGCCGCGCTCGCCGTTCGGCACGTTCCGCTGCTCCTGGAGCGAGCGGGACGAACGTGTGGCGCCATTCGGCGCATCGAACCGTCGCTGGAAGACGTGTTCGTCGCACTCGTCCGGAAGGAAGGAGGCGCTGCCGTCGGATGAACCCCCACCGGCTGTGGGCGATGGCGCGGAAAGAAGCCATTCAGCTCAGACGCGACACTCGAAGCCTGGTGCTGGCGTTTCTCCTCCCGCTTGCGCTGATCCTCTTCTTCGGTTACGCCATCACGTTCGACATCGACGACATTCAGCTTGGTGTCCTGGATCAGGATCACACACAGGCGAGTCGCGAACTCGCCGAGCAGTTCGAAAGTTCGCGTTACTTCCGGATCGTCAGACACGTATCCCGTCCCAGCGATATCGATGCGTTGTTCGGCAATGGGACGCTCAACCTGGTCCTCGTCATCCCGCCCGGGTTCAGCCGCGACCTCGCCTCCACGCAAGGAGTATCGATTCAACTGCTCTTGGACGGGGCAGATGCGAACACCGCCACGATCGCGCAAAACTATGCCAACGCCATCACCAGTCGGTTTTCGGAATCCCGCTCCGCTCGGTCGCGTCTCGCCGCACCGGTCACGGCCGAACCAAGGATTTGGTACAACGAAACCTTGGAGAGCCGGAACATGATCGTCCCGGGACTCGTGGCGGTGATCATGTCGATTATCGCAGCCATGCTCACGTCTCTCACGGTGGCCCGTGAATGGGAACGCGGAACGATGGAACAACTCGCCGCCACACCGGTGAGTCGTCTCGAAGTCGTACTCGGCAAACTGCTCCCGTACATTGCCATTGGGCTCGTGGACGTCGCCGTCGCACTGATCGCGGGAACGGTGGTGTTCGGCGTACCGTTTCGCGGTAACTTGCTGCTCTTACTCGTCCTCACACTCCTCTTCCTCGTGGGCACGTTGGGGCTCGGACTCTTCATCTCGGCGGCCGTCAAGTCACAGGTGTTGGCGACTCAGGTAGCGATGACGGCGACCTATCTTCCCGCCTTGATCCTGTCGGGCTTCATGTTTTCGATCGCCACCATGCCACTGGTGTTGCGGCTCATCACGTACTTGGTTCCGGCGAGGTACTACGTAGCGGTCACGCGCGGCGTTCTGCTCAAGGGCGTCGGCGGAACTGCGCTTTGGGTGCACGCAGTCGCCATGGTGGTCTTCGCGACGGTGGGAATTGCGCTCGCGATCCACGCGTTCCGGAAAGAACTCGCATGAACGCGCTCGCGGTACTGCGTGTCGGGGAGCTGCTGAAGAAGGAACTGCGGCAGATGTTTCGGGACGTTCGCATGCGGGGGCTCATGTTCGGCGCTCCGGTCATCCAGCTCGTGATCTTCGGCTACGCCGTGAATACCGACATCCGAAATACCGCGACGTTCGTCGTGGACCTGGACCGAAGCCCCGCATCCCGACGATTTGTGGACGCCTTTCAATCCACCGGGTACTTCAAGGTAGTCGGCAATTCCGACAGCCCCTCCGATCTCGTGAAGGCACTGGACCGCGGAAGCGCCGAGGTAGGCATCGAGATTCCGGTAGGATTCAGCAAGCAGTTGTCTCGAGGCGGCGCACAGGTTCAAGTCGTTCTGGACGGCACCAACACCAACACGACGTCGGTGGCGCAGGGCTACGCGGCACAAATCGTTCAACGGTTTGCGCTCGAACAGGCGTCGGAACGCGGGCTGGTACCCGATGGGGGAATCGATCTCCGGTCGCGTGCGTGGTACAACCCGGAACTCGAGAGCCGCGTATACAACGTTCCCGCAATCATCGGTGTCTTGGTGCTGTTGGTCTGTCTTCTGCTCACCGCCCTGGGAGTGGTACGCGAGCGCGAACTCGGGACGCTCGACCAGCTCATGGTGAGCCCCCTCACACCCACCGAGTTGATGTTGGGCAAGACACTCCCGGTCACGATCGTGGGGCTCACCGACGTCGCCATGATCTCCGCGCTGGCGATCTTCTGGTTTGGCATCCCGATGCGCGGGTCGATCGTGGCCCTCGTGCTCGCCGCGCTACTCTATATTCTCGCCGGGCTCGCGTTGGGTCTCTTCATTTCGACTATTTCCCGAACGCAACAGGAAGCGTTCATGTCGATGTTCTTGTTCTTTCTCCCCGCGGTGATCCTCTCGGGGTTCTTCTACCCCATTCGGAACATGCCGCTGTTCTTCGAGAAGCTCACGCTCCTCAACCCGGTGCGGCATTTCTTGGAAATCGTTCGAGCGATCTTCCTCAAAGGAGAAGGACTGACCGTGCTCTGGCCGCAGTATCTCGCGCTTGCCGCGATGGCTGGCGGCGTGCTGTGGCTGGCAACGGTCAGATTTCGGCGAACCATGACCGCGTGAACATCCCGGGCGCTACGGCACCGAGGGCTTACGGCGCGCGTAGGCGCGGAGCCGCCGGAGCATGCGGCGGTCGTGGAACTCGCCCTCGCCGGCCTTGGGTGTTTCGATCAGCTTCACCGTATGCGCGAACCTCGCCTCCTGCATCACGCGTCGAAACGGCGCCGGACCAAGAGTCCCTTCGGCGATCCATTCGTGCCGGTCTCGCCGCGATCCAAGGGGTGTCTTCGAGTCGTTCAGATGCATGACCCAGAGGCGCTCGAAACCGAGCGTCCGCTCCCACTCCGCCCAGACTCCGTCCCAGTCGTCTCTCAAGTCGTAACCGGCAGCATACAGGTGACACGTGTCAGCGCAAAAACCGATGCGACGCCGGAGACGCGCCGGTACGAGCCGCCGGAGCTCCGCCAACTCTTCGAACCGCGCCCCCAGTGCCGTCCCCGTACCGGCGGCCGTTTCGATGGCAATGCGCGGTCCGGTCACCTCGGTCAAGCACTCGGTATAGGCCCGTGCGTTCCGCTCGAGACCCGCCTCGCGATCGTCCATGTAGTTTCCCGGATGGGTCACGACGTACGGCACGCCCAGTGCTTTCGAGCGGAGGAGTTCCTGTGTGAAACTGCGGATGGACTTCGTGCGAAGCCGGCTGTCGGGCGAGGCGAGGTTGATGAGATAGGAATCGTGCGCGACGACCGCCCTGAGTCCGACACGGGTCACCTCGTGTTTAAAACAACTGACCTCCGCTTCCGAAATCCTCGGCTCACGCCACTGATTGGGTGTCTTGGTAAAGATTTGTATGGCGGTTGCCCCGACGCTGGCGCCACGCTCGGGAGCGTTGGACACACCGCCCGCGGTCGAGACGTGCGCCCCGAGACCGCCCGAACCGAACGTCACTAGTTGCGGAACGCCGCCGGCGAGACCAACGGCACGAAGCGGCACGCGCCGCGCGGATGCGTGACGTACCCTCGGTCGCTGCGCTCGATGATCATGAGTTCCTGCACCGCTCGTTTCCCAACCGGAATCACGAGTCGGCCCCCTAGGCCAAGCTGGTCCTGGAGCGGTGCGGGAACTTCCGGAGCGGCGGCGGTGACGATGATCGCATCGTACGGAGCTTCCTCGGCGTGACCCCGCGCTCCGTCTCCGGAGATGACTGTGACGTTGTGGATCGTGAGCCGTCGCAACCGTTCTCGCGCATCAGCAGCAAGATGGTCGATCCTCTCAACGCTCCACACATGATTCGCAATCGCGGCGAGTATGGCGGTCTGGTACCCCGATCCGGTGCCGATCTCCAGCACACGCGATGTACGATTCACGTGTGCGTGTTGCGTCATGAGCGCCACGATATAGGGCTGTGAGATCGTCTGGTCGAGTCCGATGGGCAACGGATGATCGCCGTAGGCAACGTCGCGGAAACGAGCGGGAACGAAGTGCTCCCGTGGAACGGCCGAAAAGGCCGCGAGGACCCGCCGGTCGGTGATGTCCCGCGCCGCAAGTTGTCGCCGCACCATCCGGCGGCGATCGCCTATGGCGGTGCGATCGGACCGCACAGCATTCCCTCCCCTCTGGAGGTGGCCATGACGTCCCCCCAATCGGTACCGTCACGTCCCGACCATGGCTCGTCGTGTCCCGGCCTCCGTGGCTGCGTGTTTCGCCGCGGTTCGTTCCCCTCAGTCTTCTCTGCCCCAGACCGGCCACGCCAGACTCCGTCCATCCAAATCCGCAGGCGGTGCGATGCCGAGCATCGCGGCCAACGTCGGCGCGATGTCCACCGATCGAACGCGGGCGTCGTGCCTGCCCGGCTTGACGCCGGGGCCGGCGAAGATCAATGGGATGTGTGAGTCGTACGGATACGGCGTTTCGTGACTCGTCCCGCGAGGTGATGCGCTGAGGAGGTAGTATTTTTGCATCAGGATCGCCAAGTCGGGCGCACGATCGGGGTGGAAGCTCCTCCGGTAAAGCTCGACGAACGGCCGGTTCCCTTCTCCTTCCAGCAACTCGTCGTACGTAAACACTTCGCGCACAAACTGCGCCTGTGAAATCGCCTGGCCGAGGTTCTCGCGAAACGCGCGTTGCTTGTCTGCTGGCACGTCCGCACCGGGGAAATACACCACCAGGCCTCCAACGAATTGGATCGCGGGCTGCACCGAAATATCCGCCTTGGACATCGCGTCAGAAAGCACCGGCACGATGGCTTCTTGTAGCTCCGGGGTGCCCACACGACGCGACTCCACGCCACGGCGCGCGAGCTCTTCAGGCATCGGCAACACACCGTGATCGGAGGTCAGCGCAACCGCGTATGCCCCGGCGCCAACACGCTCGTCCAGGAAGGAGAGAAAGTCTCCCAACATCCGATCCAGCCGGACATAGTAATCCTGCACCTCCTGACTATACGGACCGTACTGGTGCCCGATATAATCGGCAGCAGATGCGGCGACAAACAGCAAGTCCGTCGCGCTGTCGCTCCCGACGTCTTCCGCCGAGACGAGCACCTTGGCGAACTCGAAGATCAATTGATCGCCGAACGGCGATGACGGCAGTCGCTGGTAATAGGAAGCTGAAAGCGGGTCTCCATTCAGCGAATGGGGAAACGTCGTCTCCACCCCATCCGCCTCGGACGGAAAGGCGTCTTCCCGCGACAGATAATAGGCATCAACCGGCAACAGTCGTTCCCATCCGTCGCGGGCGAACGAGTCGACGAGTCCGGATGAATTGAATTTCGTCACCCACTCCGGGTATGCGTCGCGATAATACGTTGACGTTACGAGGCGGCCAGTGTCGTACTGGTACCAGTAGGCCCCGTCAGGCTTTTTGCCGGCCATGAGAATCGTCGACCGGTCCTTGATCCCTACCGAGAACACCTTACTCGCAGGCGATGCTTGCTTGAGCCAATCGCCCACCGTCTCACGAAGCAAGTTCGCCGGCGACCGGCCTGGCGCCGCGGTGTCCCCTACTATGGCCGCTGCCGCGTCCTCCACCGCGTAGGTTCGGCGGAGCGCCGTGCGGTCCCACCAATCGTTGCCTACGATCCCGTTCCGAGCCGGAAAGACGCCGGTGGAGATAGATGCGTGTCCCGGCGCCGTCGCGGTGACCGCGTGGTCTTGATGGACGTTCGTGAACACGGCGCCATCTCGGCCCAAACGACGGAGCCCGGCGACGAACTGCCCGTTGAACCGGGTGAAGTAGTCGGCACGCATCTGGTCGACCGAAACAACGACGACGAGCCGCGGTGGCTCTGGTTGTTGGGAAGCCGCCACGCCGGTAACGGCGGCGAGAGCAAGCAATGCACCTATCATGACAACCCCTGGTAGTAATAGGACGGTGGCACGAGAACGTTCCCGAAGAATCGAGGTTGGCCGAAACCAAACGTAGCCGCGGGCGAAGAGGGTCACAAGCTGGGTGACTCCCGCCAGGGGCGCGTCGTGAATCGGCGCTCGGGGAGCACGATGGAAGGGGCTCCACGCCGGAGAGGGGAACCTCCGCCCGCTTCCCAGGCTATACCACAGGGCTATATTGGGGCTTATGGAGCATTTGGCGATTTGGCGTCGGAGAAACAGACCGGGTGTTGCGGCCGTTTGCCTGGTCGCGCTCGTCCAGCTCGTGGGGTTCACGTGGGTCCCCGTCGTGCATGCGGCGGGACTCGCGCGCGGGGAGGCGACGGTCGAAGGTACCCACTCCGATGACTGCTCGACGGTTCACGTCGAGACGCGGTGCACCATCTGTGCCCTGTCCCAGTCGGTCCGGCCGTCCGGCATCAGCCGCAGCGGGCCGGTGACCGGCGACGTCGTCGAGATGCCGCACGGCCTCCCGGCCGACGGGCAGATCGCCTGCGACTTCCTACCGTCTAACCCTACCAGAGCACCCCCGGCCCTTTAGCGTATTCGAGCACGCGTGCGGCACGACCGGTTTCGTCGGCCGGACAATTCTTGGTACACTCGAACGACACAGATGGGCAGACATGCGATACGCAGCATTGAGTTTCACCGTGATCCTCCTGGGGTTGACCCCCGTCAGCCAGGGAGAGGCACAAGCGCGAACCGACTCACTCGAAAACGAAGTGCGTGTCCTCAGGGCCCGCCTCGATTCTTTGCAGCGCGTCATCGAGCAACTGATCCGTGAGGGGCGGGACGCGGCGCCCGTCCAAGATGAGCTGGCAGCGCTCCGCGCGGCCGCGCAAACGGTTGCGGACGAAACCCCCGCCGATACCGCGCAACAACAAAGCCGCACTCGAAATCTCAGCGTGCTGAACCCCGAAATCAGTGTGACAGGTGATGTGGTGGGCTACTATGCAGCGCCTACCGGCGCGACCAACACACTCAGCAGCACACCACGTGAGTTCGAGTTCTCGTTTCAGTCCGCTCTGGACCCGTACACGCGCACGAAGATCTTCATCGCGCGGGAGGAGGATTTCGAGATCGCAGGGTTCGCGGAAGAAGAGGGTGAGGGCGAATCCCACACCTTTGAGATCGAAGAGGGGTACATGTATTGGGTGGGGTTGCCCGGCGGGTTCGGCGCAAAGCTGGGCAAGTTCCGCCAAGAGATCGGTCTGTACAACCGGTGGCACACGCATGCGTTGTTCGAGGTGGATCGGCCGCTGGCGGCGACGACGTTTCTCGGAGAAGACGGACTGATCCAAACGGGCTTGGCGGTCACGTTTCCATCAATGTCGATTGGTCCGGCAACGCAGACGGCGACCGTCGAGCTGACCCGCGCAAACAACGAAGTGCTGTTCGACGGAGGGAACGAAATCGGTGTTCTGGGCCGGCTGCAGAGTTTTTTCGACCTTGGACCGAGCACCTACCTTCAGGTCGGCGCAAGCGGCGTGTACGGTGAAAACGACGATGAGGCGATCACGTCCAAGTTGCTCGCGCTGGACATCTCGTTCCGTTGGGCGCCCACGAACTTGGCGCTCTATCGCTCCCTGCACGTGAAGGGTGAATGGTACCTCGCGGAACAAGACATCGGCGCGAACGAAATGACCGGGTCCGGCGGCTATCTCCAGGCGAACTACCGGCTCGGCCGGCAATTCGTCTTGGGTGGCCGCGCGGACTACGTAAACGACTTCGGCACCGGACCCGCGGTCCTCCAACTCGCGCCGAGCATCTCATGGTGGCAGAGTGAATGGGTACGTCTCCGGTTGCAATACAATTTTGTGAAACCAGATGGCGTAAGCGGAAGCCACACATTGCTGTTTCAATCAGTGTGGGCTATCGGGCCGCACAAACACGAATCCTACTGATCGGCCGGAGCCATCATATGGCGAACCGCCAGTTGGAAACGGAAAGACTTCGATGATCGCGATACAACACCAAACCGACCAATCCGGCAGCCCGACCCGCGGTCTGCTCCTCGCGGCGTGTGTGCTCCTCGGAATCAGCGTGCCATGCGCCGCGCAGAACCGACCCAAGGTCCGCGCGGTCGCGACCCTTCCCACGTACGCCGCGATCGTAGAGGAGGTTGCCGGAGATCTCGCGCAGGTCGACTACATCGCCCGGGGCGACGAGGACCCGCACTTTGTCAATCCAAGACCGAGTTTTGCCGCGATGGTTCAGCGCGCCGATCTATTCGTCGTCACCGGACTCGATTTGGAACTCTGGGTCCCCGCGCTGCTCGATCGCGCCAACAACCCCAAGGTGGTGGAGGGCGGTCCGGGCCACGTCGTCGCCTACTCGGGCGTCAAACTCCTGGAGGTGCCGGAGAACGTCTCTCGCACGGGCGGCGACGTACACGTGTTTGGAAATCCCCACATTCATACCGATCCCGTCAACGGCGTCTTGATCGCCCGCAACATCGCCGCGGGTTTGAAGCGCGTCGATCCGGCCAACGCCGAGACCTATAATAGGAATCTCGCGGACTTCGAGAAGCGGCTGATGGAACGGATCTTCGGCGCCCAATTTCTCGAGATGCTCGGCTCGGAGACGGTGTTTGACCTGGCACGGAACTACCGGTTTTGGGAGTTCGCGGATAAGCAATCCTATCAGGGGAAGCCGCTTGTGAGCTATCTTGGCGGCTGGCTCGCGCAGGCGGAGCCGTTCAGAAACAAGCGGATGGTGTGTTACCACAAGAACTGGGCGTACTTCAGTGCGCGGTTTCGCGTCGAATGCGCCATGTTCGTCGAGTCGAAACCCGGCATTCCGGCGTCTCCCGGTCACGTGCGAGATGTCATCAATTTCATTCAGGCAGAGAAGATTCCCGTGTTGTTTGCCGCCAACTACTTCAGCAAGAACAAAGTGGACCGGGTGGCTTCGCGAACCGGCATCCAGGGTCTCTCGGTACCGGAACACGTGGCCGGCGCGGAAGGGGTGGATTCCTACTTCGATCTCATCGACCTCTGGATCACCCGTTTGAGTGCCGCCTTTCAGTCGCGGAGCGCGCATCCCTGACATGAGAGGTGCGCCTTCGGCGGAATCCGCTCGGGTCGTTGGGGAACGATCCAAGGAGCAGCGATGCTGGACTTGATGTTCCCCGCCCTGGTGGCATCGCTCGTGCTCGTTGGGATGCACGGGTACCTCGGTCTCCACGTGATCGCGCGCGGCGTCATTTTCGTCGATCTCGCGTTGGCGCAGGTCGCGGCGCTTGGGTTTGCGGCCGGCGAGCTGGGTCTCGCGAGGGGATTGAGCGATTTGGTCGGCGTTCCCCACGAGATCGCAAACTACGGACTGGGACTCTCGGCAGCGCTGGTGGCGGCGGCCCTGTTCAGCGTGAGCCGAATGGAGCACCGGTACGTTCCCCAAGAGGCAATCATCGGGATTGTCTACGTTGTTGCCGGCGCGGGAACCATCTTGCTCGCCGCACAGGCTCCACGTGGTTCCGAGGCCGTCGAGGAACTCCTCACCGGTAGCTTGCTCTGGGTGACATGGCCACAGATCTGGAGCACCGCGCTGTTGTATGCGGCCATCGGATTGGTGCACTGGTTCCTGCGGGGCCGGTTCTTCACGATTTCACTGAACCCCAAAGCTGCGGTGGAGCGCGGGTGGCGCATTCGCTGGTGGGACTTTCTCTTTTACGCGCTGTTTGGGGTTGTGGTGACACGGTCGGTCTCGATCGCCGGCGTGCTGCTCGTCTTCAGTTTTCTCGTCATTCCGGCTGTCATCGCATTTCTCTTCACACTCCAACCGGCCCGACTCTTGGCGATCGCCTGGGGTTCCGGGTCGCTCGCCGCCGTGGTGGGTCTCTTCGCCTCCTACCAGAGCGACCTCCCGACCGGACCCGTGGTAGTATGTGCGTACGCGGCCGCACTCATCGTTGCGTTCATCGTGCGCGGCCTCATCCGTGGGCCGGGCCCCGAAATCGAACGGCCCACCGTAGAAATTCCCGAGACACACTGATCAGATCTCTCAGACCACTGGCCTCGCGCCCGGCGGCGGTGCGTTCTCTACAGCTCCTCTGCGCCGTTTCATTGGCGTTGGCGGTCGGCGGTACCGCGGCGCACGCGCAAGTCATGGTCGAGTTGCGGGCCGGCGCCACGGCGACGAGCAACCTGGTCACCGACGTCATCGTCGAACCCCTATCCACACGCCCCGCCGTTGCCCCGACATTCGGAATGGCCGTCGGCACACGTCTGGATTCGCTCTACACGGTGCACGTAACCGGTGCCTGGACCCGGAGCGACGTGAAACGGTACCAGCGCGGCACCGTGACACCGGTGATCGCAGTCAGCACGTGGCAGGGATCCGTCGAGCTCCGGAGACGCATCACGCCGCTCATCATCGGCCATGCGATGGTGGGCGTCCTCAAGTACGCGCCAGGATCGGACGGGCGGGGAGCGACGTTGTTCCGCGGGGACGCCCCTGCCGTACCGACACTCGGCATCGGCGCGAGTCTGGGACGCAGCGTAACCCCGACACTCCATGCGGCTCTCCACGTTGCGTGGGACCTCCACCGGTTTACGACCGCCGCGCTCAGGGCCACCGGATTCGAGGGACGCCGGACCGTGCACCGCGTCTTTTTTGGCGCTACCATTAGGCGTGAGGCCAATCCTGCGACTCCGTAGTCTCGCCGTCATCACGTTCGTGGTGGCCACCGGATGCGATTCCCCATCGGTCCCACTCAGAATCGATCCGTACGCGTTTCGGATCGTGGGGACTGATTCCCTGTTTCGTTGGCCCGCCGACCGGCTGCCCGTGAGATTCCACGCAGAACCGGTGGGAGCGATTCCCGATTACGTGCGCGCTGCAA
>JBFIZG010000013.1:0-23232 GCA_041604955.1 Gemmatimonadales bacterium
CTTGGAGTTCCAACCGCTCGCCGGCGCGGAGCAACAGCATCCGGTCGGACGACACGAGATGGGCCATCGGTTCCCCGTCGAGCGTGAACCGATGTAACCAGAGTCCCCCGTTCAACGCATGTGTCATCCCCTCACGGCGACGGCGGAATTCACACCAGACGACGTCACTCACCCGTCACTCACACGCCACCACCCCACGTTCCGACGCGATCCCCACGGGCGAGGCATCCCCGACAAACACGTAACACCGGGTGGGCGTGTCGGCCCGCCACACCGTCGCCGCCCACCCCATGCTCGTCGCTTCGTGGATCACGAACCGCACCTCGGGGTGTTTCTGAAACCCACGGTCTTGGATAACGGGAACGTCGGAGCTGTACACCGCGCGGTCGCGATGAAACGACTGTTGATGGAGGGCAAAGCTCTGGAGATTCGACACCATTGCCGAGACTCGCGTCCGCTCACCCCGGGTCCAGAGGTTTCGCACCAGGAGGACCGCCACCACCAGTGTGAGGACCAGCGCCAACGCCTCGACCCTGCTCATGCTCCGCAGGCGTCGCACCACGCGTGACGCCGCGACGGTCAACGCTTCGCGTCGAGCCAGTTTGGCCCCACCCCTATGTCGACGACCAGATCCACACACAAGTCGGCGGCGCCCTCCATTTCGCGCCGTACGATCGCGCTGGCCTGCTCGATCTCCGCCTCTGGCGCCTCCAATACGAGCTCATCGTGCACCTGCAACAACAGCTCGGTTTCGAGCTTGTTGTCACGCAGCGCCTCGGCCAGCCGGATCATCGCGACCTTGATCAGGTCCGCCGCCGAACCCTGCATCGGCGAGTTCATCGCCGTGCGTTCGCCCAGCGCCCGGACGTTGTGCGCCGGATCCTTGAGCTCGGGGATGTAGCGCCGCCGGCCTAAAATGGTCTCGACGTATCCCGTGTCGCGTGCCCGCTCGATCGTTTCGTCCAAGAACCTGCGCACTCCGGCAAATCGCTCGAAGTAGAGCTTGATGAACTCTCTTGCCTCGTCCTGGGAAATGTCGAGCTGCCGGCCCAACGCGAACGGCCCCTGGCCGTAGATGGTCGCAAAGTTGATCGTCTTGGCACGCGCCCGCATGTCGGCGGTCACGTCGTCAACGGGTATGTCGAAGATGATCGCCGCCGTTTCGCGGTGAATGTCGTCTCCTCGTTTGAACGCGGCGATGAACGCGGGATCTTCCGACAGGTGCGCGAGCAGGCGAAGCTCGATCTGCGAATAATCAGCCACGATGAACTTGGTGCCGGGAACGGCCACAAAGCACTGGCGGATTTGCTCGCCGCGTGGCGTTCTGACCGGAATGTTCTGGAGATTGGGGTCGTACGAACTCAACCGGCCGGTTGCCGCGCCGGTTTGGTTGAACCGCGTGTGTATACGGCCGGTGTGTGGGTTCACGTAGTCGGGGAGCACGTCCACGTACGTCGACCGCAGTTTGGTGAGCTCGCGATAGTCGAGCAGCAACCGCGGCACCTCGAACCCCATGGCCGCAAGCTGGCCCAACACCTCTGCGTCGGTCGACGGCCCTGTCTTGGTTCGCTTGATCACCGGAAGCTGGAGCTTCTCGAACAGCACGTGCCGAAGCTGCGGGGTGCTGTTGATGTTGAAGTCGCCACCCGCTTCCTTGTGGATCTCGCGTTCCAAGTCCTGAAGCGTCGCACCAAAATCGCGGGACAGGGCACCCAACCGCTCCGTGTCGATCGCGATACCGCGCCACTCCATGTCGACCAGGACACCCACGAGCGGAACCTCGACGTCGTGGAACAGCGGTTGCCCGGCCATGGCGGTGAGCTGCGTGTCGAACGTCCCACGAAGCCGGCTCACGGTCAGCGTAATCTCACTACAGTAGTCCGCCGCCGCCCGCGTGGGGATCTCATCGAACGGCCGACGCTCCTTCCCCTTCCCCACCACCAGCTCGTAGGTGCTGATCCGCGTCCCCAACTGTTCGACCGCGAGCATCGGAAGGGCGTGAGACCGTCGCCCAGGGTCGAGCACAAAACTCGCGAGCATCGAGTCGAACACCACGCCGGCGAGCTCGACGCCCTCGCTTCTCAAGGCGAGCCACGTGTCCTTGACGTCGTGACCGGCCTTCGAGACCTGTCCGTCCTGGAGCACTCGGACGAGCGGGTGCATCGCCTCGTCGGAGAGGGGCGGAAGATTCAACACCGGCTGCGTGTCGAGCAGCTCTCCGTCAGGCGTCCGATGACCGAACGGCAGATACCACGAGCGACCGTCCGCGAGCGCCAGGCTCAACCCCACCAGATTCCCGCGCCGCGTTCCCGGTTGCGCCGTAACGGCGTGAATCACGACGACGTCCGCTGCTCGCACCGCCTCCACGACCGGCGCGACACCCGCCGCGGTCGTGACCAGCACACACGTGTGGGCGGGCGCTTCCGCCACCTCGGGGGCTTCGAGCTTCGACACGAGGGTGTGGAACTCCAGCTCCGTGTAGATGCGGGTGAGCGCCGCCGTGTCGGGCGGCCGAACGGCGAACGCATCCAGGTCGAGGTCGGCGGTTGGAACGTCGCGACGAATCGTGACCAAATCTCGGCTCAAGCGCGCGTTTTCCTCGTATGCGAGTAGAGCCTCACGCGCCCGTTTTCCCTTGACCTCCTCTGCGTGCGCGAGGATCCCGTCCAGGTCGCCATAGGCGTCGATCAACACCTTCGCCGTCTTCGCACCCACACCCTTCACTCCCGGTACGTTGTCGGACGAGTCGCCCACGAGCGCCAGATAATCCACCACGAGTTCGGGAGGAACGCCGAGCCGGTCGGCCGCGTTGGTCTGATCCACACGCTGCTCTTCGACGGCCGCGGGGCCGCCGCGTCCCGGGTTCAACAGCGTGACGTGCTCGGAGATCAGCTGATAGAAGTCTTTGTCGCCGGAAACGATGACGACGTCCTTGCCGATCTCTTCCGCGCGTGTGGCCAGGGTACCGATCACGTCGTCCGCTTCGTAGCCCGGAACCTCTACGAGCGTCACGCGAAATGCCTCGAGCAGTGACTGAATGCGTTCGAGCGACCGATCGAAATCTTCCTGGAGTTCTTCGTCGAGCTTGGTACGTGTCGCCTTGTACTCCGGATACGTGTCGGTTCGAAAGGAGGTCCCCGAATCGTGCACCCACGCGACGTGATCGGGTTGATACTGCTCGAACAGACGGTGGAGAAAGTTCGCGACACCCCATACCGCCGACGTGTTTTCACCCCGGCTCGTACGAAGCGGGCGGCTGATCATCGCAAAGAACGCGCGATAGATGAGCGCGTAACCGTCTATGAGATAGATGGGTCCCGACAAGATGGAACCTGCTGTGGAGCCGGCGGCCTTGGCTCGGTGAGGGTTGAATGAAAAACCCCGCCCGGAGACCCGGGCGGGGTCGTCGGCACAAGCGCCGAATCTGCTATGAGAGTTTGGTCACGTTGTTGGCGTGAACTCCTTTTTCTCCCTGCGCCACCTCGAACTCGACGTCCTGTCCCTCTCGGAGGGTCTTGTACCCTTCGGCCTGGATCGCGGAAAAGTGGACGAACACGTCGTCGCCTTCCTCCCGCTCGATGAATCCGTATCCCTTTGACTCGTTAAACCACTTCACCTTCCCCTTTGGCATAACGTGTGACCTCCTGCCTTTGGATTTGGCGTAAAACAGACCCCCCGGGCAAACCTATGTTGCGGCAGACGGCGCTGGGCTGTCAAGCAACCAGCCACCCCGTGACCCCAACCACCCCGGCCACCCCAGGAGCGATCAGCAAATTGTCATCGATCGGTCCCGGCCACCGCTCGAGTGCCGCCCCGGCCAGGGCTCCACACACGACGGTGAGCGCCGGGAGCCCGAGCGCCGAAAGGACGAGTGCGGCAACCAGTAACGCGGCGGAACTCCCGGTCCACGTCTTCTCCTGGCCACGACTCACCCGGGTCCCAGCCAACGACGCCGCCGGGTCTGCGAGCGCCGCAACCAGAATGCCGGCAGCGGGCGCAGTGGGCACGGGCGGTATCCAACTCGCCAACGCGTAGCCGGCCCAGAGCCATACCGCTCCACTCGTCCGGTTTCGTTCCCGCGCGCGGAATACCGGCAGGTACCGGTCGAGCGTCTGCTGGAGCGTCGCGTTGCGTATGCGAAGGCGGTCCACCGCGAAGGCGATAGCGGTGACCGTGATGATGAACCAGCGGAACAACGTCCAGGAAGTGAGGGGAACGAGGATGAGGCTGCCCGCGGTAAGGGCATGGAGGAGACGCCGGATTCCGGCGCCGGTCACCGGGTTCCGTCCGCTCCGGGCTCGTGTGGTGGATACAACGCGCGATACAGTGCCCGGTTTCGAATCACCGTTTGCAGGTACCCGCGTGTTTCGCGATAGGGAACCCGCTCGACCCACCGGACGGGATCATTCGCCTCGGGATACCGCAGCCACCGTCTGACCGGCGTGCTCCCGGCGTTGTACGCCGCGAGCGAGGGAAGCACATCCCCGTCGTACCGGTCGAGCAAGGCGGCGAAGTGGGACACACCCAGATGCATGTTGGCATCGGCGACATGGAGCAGCGACCGATCCCACTCCACGCCCAACCGCCGGGCCACCGCACGCGCCGTGGGGGGCATGAGTTGCATCAGCCCGTGCGCGCCCGCATGCGAGACGACCGCGACACGAAACGCCGACTCCTGCCGGATGAGGCCGGCGATGATGTACGGGTCCACACCAAACTCACGGGCCTCCTCTTCGATCGCCTCGCGGAGCGGCCAGGGAAAGATCGCCCGGAGCACCCGCGGGTGATTCAGCGTGAGCGCCCGTGCCGCGCGCCACCCCAGCCGGACACCGACCACCGGGCGTCCTCGCTCGATCAGACCTTCGGCCAGGTCCAGCCATTCGTGCGGCGAGCCGGTGTCGTTTGCCTGGATCGCATCGACGATTGCCTCCACTTCCGCGTCGTATTCGGCTGCCTGAAAGAGGTCGACGAGTTGGAGCGTCTCAAGGGCGCGCGCGGTTGGCTTGGTGGGAGGCGCGGGGTCGATCCTCATGGGCTGGAGCCCGGCGACCTCGCGGGCAATCGTCCCGTAGTAGCCGAGCGAGTCGGCCCGGGTGAGCGCCGCCCACATGCCGCGCGCCTCCAGGCTGTCGCCCCGGGCGGCGGCGAGATCCGCCAGGAAATACTCGGCGGCGCGTCGGGATACTCCGCCCGCACGCGACTCGTGCTGGTAAAACGCTTCCGCGCCGGCCGTGTCGCCCCGCTGGAGGTGTCGCGCCGCCATCTCGAACCGGGCACGCGATGCGTAGGTGTCGCGCGGCCACAGTGCGGCGACCACGCCAAACAGGGAATCCGCCTCGTCGTGCCTGCCCCTATCGCGGGCGGCGTCGCCGGCCAAGTACATCGCAAGCGCGGCGTTTCGGTTCCCGGGATACGTTGTCGCAAAGTCTCTGAGCGCCCGAGTACCGGCGGTCCGGTTCACCCGGAACAACAACCGCGCCCGTTTGTACGCCGCCGACTCGGCGTCCGCCGGTTCGTACCGCTCGATGGCGCTCGCATACATCGCGAGCGCCCGGTCCCGCAGCCGCCTCCGGTTCAGGAGGTCGCCGGCGTACTCGTACGCCTCCGGCGGAACCGAGTCGCCCCTCAACGCGCGTTCGGCGAACTGGAGGGCCACCCGCGTGTCTCCCAGCTTCTCGTACGCCCTGGCCACGTCCATCAGCTCTTCGACCGTGGCCGGCGCCGACGCGGTGGTCGCCACACGGAGACCCACTCGGACGGAGGCCGTATCGCTCGACGCGATCGCCAGATACGCCAACCGCACCGCCTCCGCGGTATCGCCCGTCCGGAGACTCAACAGCGCGGCGGGGCCTTGCCGGCCGGCCACCAGGTATGCCGAAACCGCGGGAAGCGTGTCGCCCGCCGCGAGTAGCCGATCGGCCCAGAGAAGGAGCGCTTGTTGACTCAGCTCGGCGGGGACCCCCTCCAGCAGCCGGGAGACGGCGGCCGTATCCGGCACGACCCGCGCTTCCCGGAACCGGAACCAGGGCGCCGCGCTCGGGGAGAGGGTTGCCGCGAGCCGGTACTGCTCCGCGGCGGATTCAGGGAGGCCGGCCAGCTCGAACGCATCACCCGCGCGCGCGACCGAGACCAACCGATCTTGGCCCTCCTGGAGGTCGGCGGCCTCCCGGAAGAGCGTGGCCGCGCGTTCGAATGCGCCCGCCTCGTACTCCAGGACCCCCATGATGATGCGAAACCGGACCGGATACGCCGTGGCAAGCCCGTCCGCCGACGACACGATGGCCCGCGCGCGGTCCGGACGGTTCAACACGAGCTCGCGGGCCGCCGCCTCTAACACGGCGCCGCCATCCGCGCTGTCATGGCTCGCAGCGTTGAGCCGCGCGGTGTGCCAGGCTCCCGCCCCGAAGCCCGAGCCCGCCCCCGGCCCTGCGACCCCGGTGCCACTCGCGTTCGTCTGCGCCAGTACGGCGGCGGGTGTGCCGGTGGGGAGCGCGAGAACTCCGCAGCACGTCAGCCAGATTACCAGTCGGCGCATGCTCAACCGCTTCTCCTCATCATGTTCAAGATTCGCATATACTCGGCCCGCGAGGCGGGAGTCAGACGAAAACGCCCGAACCCGTTGTCGTCAATGAAATCCACGGTGAGACGCTCCGAGATATAGTTCCAGCGTATCACCCTGAGCCCCGCGCGCGACTGGACGTCCGAGCTCGAATCGTAGATCTCGTCCGGCGCGCCGAGCGTCACCACCACCTCCCCCCGATCGGTGAGCCACCCCGGGGTACCGGGCTCTCGAAACAGCTCGTTCGCCTGCGAGAGACGCTGGAAGTATTCGTTGATGTCCTCGTGCTCCGAGGTCATCGGGTTCGGGTCCGTCCTTTCCCAGAACTCCTTCCAGAGCAGCGCCCGCTCGGCGACCGGCGCATCACGCATGCGCCGAATCGCACGATCCTGCCCGAAATACCGGAGGAGCGACAACACCTCCTCGAAATTGCTCACCGCCCATTGATCGGAAAATGATATGAGCGCCTTGGTGGACGCCGTGACGCCCATCGCGGGAACCGACGCCTCGAACAGCAGTTGGCCGACCGGTAGCAGTTCCGGACCGACGCCGACCTCCGCCACCGCCAGGTCGGAGCCGGCGGCCCCCCGGTCGAACACGATCGTGTCCTCCCAAATCACGCTTTCGTGTTGATCGATGGCGCGGACGTTGGCGGTCGAGCGGGGCGGCACCCGGTACGCCTCGAGGTACAGGTAGAGCGTGTCGGACTGGTACGGCATGGCCGACCTGGGGTTCAGCACCACCTGCGGCACCTCGCTCAGGCTGCTCCGCCCGCGGCTTCGGTAGACCGGAACGAGTGATGACAACGCCTGGCCCGATCCAAACCGCGGCACCGCGATCTTCCCCGTCGTTCGTCCCGTCACCCGGCCTTTCAGGTCCCGGACGAGCACGGTAACAGACGCGTCACCCGGTGGGAGCTTCAGAAACTGCTGGAAGATGACGCTCTCGTCGTGCCGCTGAGTCTCGGCGAAGGTCGCGACCCTGACGAGTTGCTCGTCGGCGAGGTGCGCGAGGCTCGTACCGTTTCGATCGAAGCCCACTTCGACGCTGTACTCCGCCTCGAAATGATCGTCTGCTTTTCGGAACGTGAGCGCGTTGTTCGTGAGCGACAGTCCGAAGGCCACGAACGCGGAGTCGGGGGTGGGGCCGGCAAAGAACCCCATGGACGCGACAAACGGAAGCGGATCGCCGGTGACGAGCAGCCCCATGTCCCGGTACGTCTCGGTGGTACGGAAGAGCCGCGGCACTACGATGTTCGGGTCGGGTTCCGGTGACGTCGCGGCGCCGCCCCCCGCGCTCCCTCCGACACGTTGCCACTGCCCGCACCCGGCGACAGCGAGCGACAGGGCGAGCAGAACGAGACGCGGTGCGCGGTCGATCGACGACGTCATGTGAAAAAGCTCATCTCCGACTTGCTCCGGTTCAAGGCGCACGGTTATCTTCGCCGACTCAAATGCCCACCGAAAATCTCTCAGGCCGGACCGTCGCCGGCTATCGTCTCCTCGAACGCGTGGGAGAAGGTGGCACCGCAACGGTGTATCGCGCCGAACACGCCGAGCACAACGGCTGCGCGATCAAGATTCTCAAGGAACGGCTCCGTAAAGACAAGACCGCCGTGGAGCGATTCCTACGCGAGGCGGGGTACGGCGACCGGGTGAAGCACCCGGGGGTCGTCAAAACATATAAGTACGGCCAGGAAGAAGGTCTCTATTATCTCGCTCTGGAATGGGTGGACGGGGAACCGCTCTCCGACTTCGTACACCGGTCGGGCCGGCTCGCTCCCTCGCTGGTGGCGCACATGATCTCGCAGCTCGCCGACGGGCTGATGGCGGCGCACGAGCAGGGAATCATCCACCGGGATCTGAAGCCCGAGAACATCGTCTACGACCCGTCTACGCGGGTTCTCAAGCTGCTGGATTTCGGGATCGCCCGGGACGCGCAGATGGCCGATTCGGACCGGTTGACCCGGACGGGGTTTTTCGTGGGGACGCTCCAGTACGTGGCGCCGGAGGCGCTCTCGGGGGAGCTGGTGGGCGAATCCGCCGACATCTACAGCGTCGCGAAGATCACGTACTATCTCTTGACGGGGGTGCACCCCCAAACGGGACGCTCGCCGAGGGAGGTATTCCAGCAGCTTCTCACCCAGCCGCCCACGCCGCTCAACCAGGCCGTCAAGGGTCTCACGTTTTCGAAGGAGATGGAGGACGTGGTGATGCGGGGGTTGGAGCGGGACCCGAACAAGCGGCAGCCGACGGTGAGAGCGTTTGCCGACGAGCTCCTGGCGGCGGCGAGTGACGCGGGCGGGAAGGGCGGTAGGGGCGGTAAAGGCGGTAGGGGCGGTAAAGGCGGTAAGGGCGGGTTGTTCGGGAAGCTCAAGTCGATGGTCAAGAAGGACGGGGAGAAGTAGTAGTAGTACAAGCTACTACTACACAACCCCGGCAAGTCCGTGAAATCGCTGGGATCATCCGTGAGTCTCCAAGATCTGATTGCGCTACTTCGAGACCGGTCCGTCCAGACGGGATCGTTCACGCTCGCATCGGGCGCCAAATCCTCTTATTACATCGACGCGCGTCGGACCACGATGTCGGCCGAAGGGTTCCGGTTGGTGGGCGAGCTGGGGCTCGAGGCGATTCGGGCGGCTGGGTGGGAGGCGCGCTACGTGGGCGGGATGACGCTGGGGGCGGACCCGGTGGCCTACGCGATTGCGGCGGCCAGCACGGCGAGCCCACCGGTGATCGACGCGTTCACCGTCCGAAAACAGGCAAAAGACCATGGCACGGGCCGGCGGATCGAGGGCTGTTTCGAGCCCGGCGCCCCGGTGGTGGTCGTGGAGGATGTGCTCACGACAGGCGGGTCCGCGGCGAGCGCGGTCGAAGCCGTGAATGACGCGGGCGGAAAAATCAGTGGTGTGCTGGTGGTGGTGGATCGCGGGCAGGGCGGCCGCGAGCGCGTCGAGGAGCTGGGGCTACCGGTACGCACCCTCGTCAGCGTGCAAGACCTTGGGGTTGGCGGCTGACCTTCCGCATCTGTTTCGGTCATCGTTGCCCGAGTGAGCCCACCCCTGTGTCGAGCGGATGAAAGACCCGAAACGTCTTTTGATAGGGAAGGATCAGCCGCCGAAGATAATCGTCTTGCGCAAACTTGTATGAGTATCGTTTGCGAAATTCCCCCGCGGTCACACCGAGTACGGTGCGGAGATGACGGCCGAAGCTCTGGGGCGACGAATACTCCAGCCGATAGGCGACGTCCGCGATGGACAGCCCGGGTGTTTCGAGCAACTCCGAAGCATAGAGCAGACGTGTCGCACCGAGATACGTCTTCGGTGAGGGAAGTCCGGCGCGAAAGAACCGTGACATAAAAGTGCTCGGGCGAACGCCGAGCTGGCGGGTCAGTTCGCGCACCGTCGTAACGGTTGGCGCGAGCCGAACAAACACCTCAAACACGTCGCGGCAGTCCGGGGTCGGCTCGCCCAACGCCGGTACCAGCCGACTGAGAATTCTCGCTGCCGCCGGGGACGTCGGATGCGACACGATCTCCCTCAGCCGCCGCCACCCATCCCGCTTACTGAGATCCAACAGCTGCGAGACACCGTGCGCCCCGAGTTCGAGAAGTCCCCGGCTCGATCGCGCGTCGTGTTGAGATAGAACGGCAACGGTCGCGACTCCCGGGAACCCTCGAACTAGCTGGCCGACGCGAGACAACTCGCCGTGCCCTACATAACTCGGAGACACAAGCACGGTGCGAACCGGATTTTCGCGTACGGCCCGGAGCGCCTCAACGACATTCCTGGCGTGATACGCTGCGAACGTGCCTTGTGCCGCGGCGTCGAGCCGAGATCGTTCGGCCGGCTCGAGAATGGTGGCAACGGTCGTGGTAATGCGCATGGGAAGCGGCTCTGCTAAGCGACAGCACCCAAGCTATTCGCCGGCCTCAACATTTCCTCAACGCCGTGCCCGCAATCGGCAACAGGAGCGATGCCGAATGCCGCTTGCTTCAATCCAAGGGCACGTTCGCCTGTGTTTTTAACCGTAGCGGGGTGCTGAGCGGGCTACGTCGCGGCCCGCCCGCCTGTTTTGCCGGGCGGGGGAACGACGGTTCGCGGATGTCCGCGTTAGAAGAAAAAGAATGCGGCGGTTGCTCCTCCCTCAGCATAGGCCTGCGTTATCGCCTGAACGAGCATGGCGAACGCGAGGGCCACAACCACCCCCCCGGCCCCGTACACGCCGTAAAGCTTGATCACCGTGGCTCTGCTGGCGACGGCGATCCACTTTTCCTGCAAGGCAGCGCGTCCGCGGGTTACCTCGTGCGCTCCCGCCCCCTCCTCCTCAGCCCGGCCGGATTCTTCGCCCAAGTAGCGGCGTAGTTGCTTCAGGTGCACGAAGTTCTCAACCCAGTCGGCGACCACCGGCACGATCACGAGAATCGCGAGACCCCACCCGATCCAGCTGGGCCAACCGAGGCCGGAAAAGGCGAGCAGGAAGCTCGCGGCAAACGCAGCGCCGTAGACTGGCGGAAAGAACAGATCGACCAGCAAGAAGCGCTTTTCGGCCACGAGGTTGCGCTGCGACCAGTCCTCGCCCACGTCGTCAGCCTTGTACCCACCGCGGCGCATGTTGAGCGGGTTTTTTCCCGCTTTCCGGCCGGTGATGCGAAAGAGGACTTTGAACACGAGGAAGGCGAGGATGGGGAGGGCCACCGTCCAGGCCAAGCGCGCGACGGGCTCGTACGCCGGCGAGCCGGCGAATGTGATCCGGAAGGCGCCCATCGTGAAAACCACGGCCAGCGCGATCCCAAGCAGTCGGAGAAGCACGGGACCGAGACGTAGCCGGCGCATGTCGGCTTGACCCGTCAGCCCTTTTTCACTGAACCGCGACCCGTTAGCCCGAGCCCAACCGTCGAGCACCTGCTTTCTCGCCTCTTGGGACGAAGAGGCGCGAGCCGTGAAATACTGGTTCCGCCTGCCGAACAGAACCGCTGCCAGCCCCAGCAGGCCTATCAACCAGAGCGGCTTTTGCACCAAGACAAATGACACGAAGGATTCGGTGGCCTTGGGCAGGGCCCAGTGCAGCAGGGCCTCTAGACGCCCAAAGACGGCGTGGGTGGTCTGCGAGGCCCAATCGCCCGGCACGACTTGCGTCACCGTCGTCGCACCGGTCTCCCCTTCCGGACCACCTATCCAACGAACCAGCATCCACGCCGCCAACGCCACGGAGACGTAGAGAAACACGTGGTAGAGCACGCTTCGCCGGTACGTCCATTTCAGCACGTCACTCCGGTGCGTCTCCCAATCAGCACCGGCATTTACCGAAAGAGGCGACGGCGGATTGGCTGGGGACGCAAGAGGCCACGGCGGGCTGGCTGGGGGCGGAGACGGATCTTCCACCACGACAAACGAGCGGGGCAGCAGACCTGGCGCGTAGCGCGCCGTGCCCTCGTGAAGCCGGTCCAACGCGCTACGGTGGATCTTGACCTTGCCTTCTGGGACCTTGGGCTTGTCGTCTTCCGAGATCCGGCGCTTCACCTTGCCCGGGCCTTTCCAGCCGAGTCCTTTTTCGCACAGTCGCACCAGGTCGCGCGGCATGTAGCGGTAGTAGACCGCCGCCCCGTCGCGTGAGTTGTGGAGCTTGCCGTGTGAATCGGCTTTGTTGTCGACCTCTTCAATCAATTGGGGTCGCAACTCGAGCCCCTCCTGGACGGCGTGCGCCATCATCCATCGCAGGGCCGTCGAGGCGAGACCGGCGCGGGCATAACCGCCGCCGACGTCGGAGTGCATCCCCGCAAACCAGACCTGCTCCACCCGCTTCGGCTTGGGGTCATCGATCTCGTTCCACACCATGGGCCGGAACGTGCGCCGCTCGTCGTCGATCGCCAGCGCATGACATGCCAGCTCGACCCGATCGTCCAGTCGGTAGTTGTAGAAGGAGTGGGGAAACACCCGGTCCGCGAGCTCTTCTGCCCCCGCGAACAGCAAGCGCAGCGGTCCGCGCGGCCCCTTGGGAAACCCCAGAGCCGAAACCGTGTCCCAGACCCCGATCATCTTGATCGGCACCCGCTTCTGTACTTTGAATCCGCCCTCGCTCGCCCTCGCCGAGTTCCAGAAACTCTCCCGGTACCAGCGGTTTGCCTCGGGGTCTCGTGGATCGCGCTTGCGGTACGCATCCTTCGCGAGATCCATCAGCTCGACCAGGCGTTCCTCGTCGTAGCACTTGCAGTCGGGGTGGTCGCCTTCGATCCAAAGTAGTCCGCACTCCTCGACCATCCCCGCAAATGCGCGCACCGTTGCGGCGCCGCGGCTGAAGCCGAAGAGATAGATCTGGTCCCCCGGCTGCCAGTGACGGGCGAGGAACTCGTAGAGGTCGAGGACGTTCTTCCGGAGACCAAAGCCAAACGCCCCAGTGAACCCCTTGAGGTACTTGTTCGACGACGTCCCAACGCCGTTGTCGTAGAAGCGGATTTGGCGCACCCCGGTGCCCTCGGTTGCGACCGCTTCGTAGAGTCTGGAAACGTTGGTCTGGTTGCCGACTCCCCAGCGGTTACCCGTGCCGTCGGAGCACAGGACGATGTTTTTGGCCATCGAAACCTCCTCGCACGCGGCGCGGATTGCGACTCAGCAAGGGAGAGTCGACCGGGATCGGCGTGAACGGCCGTGCCGACTCACCGAGAGGGTTACGGAAACGGGTTTGCTGTGAACTTCGTGATTCCTGTTGCAGTCTGTCGCCGTATTGAGTACGTCACCTTGCACAGAAGTCGAATGTTGTGGGCGGCGACGTTCTGGTCGCAATCGGTTGGAATCTGATTTTGCGGTTCACCGATCCCGATAACCCGAGGACCAACTCCCGAGGCCGAGCGCACAGTGTGAACCAGTGGCGCCAAGGAGTGCCGCTATTCGGCGCTTGCTTCAATCCAGGGGCACCCGCCACTATCTTCTAGCGGTGTGGGGGGCAGGGTGTGATAGTCGCGGCCCGTTTCGACGGGCTGAGGAAAGTCCGAGCTCCACAGGGCAGACTGCCAGGTAACGCCTGGGCGCCGCAAGGCGACGGACAGGGCCACAGAAAGCAAACCGCCTGCCTCGGCAGGTAAGGGTGAAAGGGTGGGGTAAGAGCCCACCGCGCGGCCGGTAACGGTCGCGGCACGGCAACCCCCAGTCGGAGCAAGGCCAAATAGACGGCGAGACCCGGCCCGGGTCGCCTGAGCCGTGGGTAGGCCGCTCGAGGTGGCGGGCGACCGCCACCCCAGATAGATGACTATCCGGTGCGTAGCACTCGAACAGAACTCGGCTTACGGCTCTGCCTCCCCGTCCCGGGCCCGTAAGCAACAAGGTGGTCTCGGTGAAGATCCTCGTGAATGGCTCGAACGTCAGGTAACCATGCCCCTCTCGAGAGACCGGCCCCAACCTCCCGAATCCTGGGAGCAGGTCGCGGAACTCAGAGTGTTTCGCGCCACCCAGCAACACTGGGAACGGCTGCTCGGCTGGCGTCGCGAAATGCGGAAGAAGGGCTGGAAACTGTTGCGTGTGAACTCGTCGAGCGACGAGCTGGTTGCCACTTTCGGGAGGACCCGAGCCGAATTACTCGCGCGAAGGGACAAACCAACATGAAGAACACCACCGCGGGCTTTCACTCGGCGTTTTGGAGCGTCGCCGTCGTCGCCGGTCTGGGCTGCGCTGGGTCCGGAGCGACAGGCGGCGGCCCCGCCGCCACGGCAGACGTCGCGCCGGTCGACCCCGTCGTCACCTACCAGCCGGCACAGGCGAGCTACTACGGCACCACCCGCGGGCACGTGGAGCAGGAGGTGAACGGCCAGGTCACCAAGAATGATTTTCGTTTGCGTTACGCGCTGACGGTACAGGTCGACTCAGCCGACACGAGCCTAGCCGCGACCATGACGATCGACTCGGTGCCCGAGATCTCCGGCGCCGGGTTCGCCCCCGAACAGGCCGACCAGCTAAAGGGCGCATCGTTCACGGCGACGCTCCTCCCCACCGGCGAACTGGCCGGGTTCCCCGAGAAGGCAACCACCGCCGGCGGCCAGCTGGGCGATATGGTGACCCGCATGCTCCAGGAGTTCTTTCCCAAGCTCCCCGAGGGCGGTGCCAAACCCGGCATTCGCTGGGAAGACACGCTCGAAGCCAGTTCCAGCGTGGGCGGCGTGGACATCACCAGAAAGTCCGTCCGCCAACATGAGATCGTGGAGTGGACCACCCACGCCGGCCAGCGCGCGCTCCATATCGTGACGCTCTCGACCTACGACCTGACCGGCGTCGGCTCGCAGTTCGGACAGGACTTCACCCTGTCGGGCCAGGGCCGGCAACACGTTCACCAGTACCTGGGCGAGCACGGACGGTACCTCGGGCGCATCATGGCCGACACGTCCGACTCCATGGTCGACGTCGACGTCGGCATCACCATTCCCATTCGCCAAACACGGACGGATACGCTGTCCATCATCTCGTGATCCGAGCCCTGGTCCTCGTCGGCGGGGCCGTCCTCGTATCCAACCCGCTGGGTGCTCAAGCGCAGGGTCCCCGGTCCGGGGACTACCTGTTTGCGAGCACCGCCCAGGACGCGCGCGCGCTGTGGGTGAACCCCGCAGGTACCCAATTCGGAGCCCGCGCCTCCCTGATGGCCGAAATCGTGGTGGACCGATCGATCCCCGACAGCACCCGGGTCGGTCAGTGGTCCGTTGCGCTCGCCACCCGCGCCTTTTCGTTTGGGTACCAGCGCGATCAGCTCCGGAACGACTCCAGTAACACCGCCGTTCGGATCGGGCTCGCGAGCCGGTTCACCCGCGGCGCCGTGGGCGTGGCCACCACCTTCCACAAGAGCGATTCGACCAGCCGGGGAGTGGACATCGGTCTCACGTACTATCTGTCCCCGCCCGTCACGCTCGGCGTGGTGCTTCGAAACATCGGCAAACCCGATGTTCGAGGCGTCGAGCTTCCGTTCACGGGTGTGGTGGGACTCGGATGGACCGGACCGGGCGGCCTGCTCACGGTCGCGGGTGAGCTGATCGCCGCCGACCGGTTTCAGGAATCAGGCTACGACCTCGGCTATCGGGCCGGGGCGAAGATCTCGCTCGGGGCCCAGCTACCGGTTTCGGCGGCGCTCGCCATTCAACTCGACGACGATTTCGATGTGGGGATGTTCACCCTGGGAGTATCAGTCGGCCTCGACCGCCGCCTGGTCGCCATGGGATCCGCGCGGCGTCTCGACGGAACGACGGATCTGGATGCAATCAGCCTGACCGGGGTTGCGCTCAACCGCACCGGGACGGTGGTGAGGCGGTAAGACGGTAAGGCGGTGAGGCGGTAGGAACGTCCAACGCTCAACGTCCAACGCTCAACGTCCAACGTCCAACGTCCAACGCTCAACGTCCAACGTCCAACGTCCAACGCTCAACGTCCAACGCTCAACATCCAACGTCCAACGTCCAAATATCGTTCGATGTTGGATGTTCCTATGGCCCGGCCTCTCGGGTCTGTGAACTCAGTGGCAACCTTCGTGGCGATCGGTCTAACCTCGGTGGGCGGGTGTGTTTCGGATATGGGTTGAGCCACAGAGGACGCAGAGGAACAGCACAGGTCACAGAGCTACGTCGCTTCTCGGTCCGGTCGCGACCACAAGCAGTTGTCTCTGTGGTCTCAGCAACTCTCTGTGTACTCTGTGGCATCACCTCGGGATACTGAGTTGAAACTCGGTCTGTGGGGAATTTCGGTCTAGTTCAACATCCGAACATCGAACGGTAGGAACATTCAACATCCAACGTCCAACGTATGAGAATCGTTCGATGTTGAATGTTGGATGTTGAACGTTCGATGTTTCCTAGTCGAGCAGGCGGAGCGGCATCACCAGACAGAGATAGGCGGCGGGGTCGTCCCACCCGATGGGCTCGATGGTCGCGGCCCGCTCGGGAGCCTTCAGGCTGACACGCACCTCGTCTGTGGGCATGTACTTCAGGATCTCGAGCAGGTAGTTGGCGTTGAACCCTATGTCCAGGGGTTCACCGTCGTAGGTCACCGAGATCTCGTCTTGCGCCTCGCCCAGGTCGGGGGTCGAGACCGAGAACTGGACGTTCCCGTTTCCAAATGCGAGCCGGACGCGATGCGTCTGATCGCTCGCCACCACACCCACACGCCGTAGTGCCGACGAGAAGGCGTTCTTTTCGACGGTCGCGGACTTGTCGTTCTCCTTGGGGATGACCTGCTCGTAGTTGGGGTAGGGCCCTTCGATCAGCCGCGTGAACACGAGCGTGTTGCCGGCTTTGAACCCGAGGTGGTTGTCGCTCTTTGCGATCTCCAGCTCTTCCGAGGGCCCAAACAGCCGCCGGACCTGATCCAGGGCCTTGGGCGGAACGATCAGATCGGCCGACATGCTGCCGCCCGAAATCGGGACGTCCATCTTGGCGAGCCGATGGCCGTTGGTCGCGACCATCCGCATCCGGTCGGAACGAAGCTCCCACACGACGCCGTTTAAAATGGGCCGGCTCTCTTCAGTGGAGGCGGCGAACGCCACGTGACTGATCAGCTTCTGGATATCGGTCGAGGCCACCTTCCAGCTGTTGTCGAAATCCACCGGCGGGAAGTTGGGAAACTCCTCCTTGGGGATCCCGAGCAGCTTGAACTTGGATCGGCCGCATTCCAGGTGCACCCGTTGGTCCCCAGAGCCCGTGACCCTAAGCGCGGCGCTCGGCAGCTCGCGCACGATCTCGACCAGCTTCTTTGCCGGCAACGTCACGGCGCCGGGCTCATCGACTTCCGCGGGCACCACCATGCTGACCGCGATATCCAGATCCGTACCCGAGAGACGTACCCCGCCTTCAGTTGCTTCGACCAGCAGATTTGCCAGTACCGGGAGCGTTGTCTTGGTGGGAACGCTCGCAGCAACCGCAACCAGACCTTCGTGCAGCCGATCGCGCGTGATCGTGAACTTCATGCGGGTCGCCTCACAACGTGTAAAAGAAGACTACTAATACTGTATAAATAATAATCTAGTAGTGCTAGTAGGGATCGTTGAAATATGGACAGATTCTCTAACTCTATCACCTCGTTGCCGTTTCACGCGTCGAGCGATGTGGAACGCCGTGGGTTCAAGTGGATGGCTCGGGGATATTTTCTCAACACCCCCAGCCGGCCCACATGGTTCCACAGTACTTCAACAGCGTTGTCTACGGAGCCGACAGCTCCTTTTTCGCGAGTTCTACCCGGTCGCGAAACTTTCGATCGGTACTCATCTCGCGCCGCACCTTGTCGAGACTGTGAATCACCGTGGAATGATCGCGCCCCCCAAACGCCTGGCCGATCTCCACGAGCTGCATGCCGAGCAGGTTGCGGGACAGGAACATGGCCACCTGTCTCGGGACGGTGAGCGTCTTGGTGCGTGCTTTCGAGCGTAGCCCTTCGGCCGTGACGCTCCAACGCCGCGCCACCACCTCCTGCACGCGATCGACGCTGGGGAGCGCTCTCGGGGCGCCCATGTCGCCGTCGGCCCCCTTGATCTTGTCGGCCAGCGCCTCCCGGGCCAGCTCGATGGACACCTCGCGGTGCTTGAGCGACGCGTAGAGGAGCAGCTTGATGATGCAGCCTTCGAGTTCCCGGACGGAGCTTCGCACGTGTTCTGCCACAAACCGCAATACGTCGTCCGGGATGGTGAGTTCCAGGTGGTCCTGCTCGGCCTTCTTCCGGAGAATGGCGATTCGGTGCTCCAGATCCGGCTGGCCGATGTCGGCCACCATTCCCCACTCGAACCGGCTCACCAGCCGGGACTCGAGACCGGGAATCTCCTTGGGTGGCCGGTCTGACGTGAGCACGATCTGTTTCCCGGCCTCGTGGAGGGCGTTGAACGTATGGAAGAACTCCTCCTGGGTCATCTCCTTCCCTTCCAGGAAGTGCACGTCATCGACCAGGAAGATGTCGACGTCCTCGCGATAGCGTTTGCGGAACTGCGGCATGGTTCGGCCGTGGATGCTGCCGATCACTTCATTGATGAACTGTTCGGCGCCCATGTACATGACGTGAGATGTGGGGTCGCGCTCGACGACTGCATGGGCCACGGCCTGCATCAGGTGGGTCTTCCCGAGCCCCGTCGCGCCGTAAATGAAGAGCGGGTTGTAGGTTCGGCCCGGCGCTTCGGCGACGGCGTGGGCGGCGGCGGCTGCCAGCTCGTTCGATTTGCCGATGACGAACGTTCGAAACGTGTATCGCTCGTTCAGCGGCCTGGCGGCACGGCGCGCCTGTGAGCCCGGGGTCTCGCCGGGCGGAGCCACGAAGAAATCCATCTGCTGGCGGCGGGAACGATCTTCCTGGACCTGGAAGACCACGTCCACGGGGGCGCCGACGACCTCGCCGGCGAGCCTGGAGAGGACGGAGGCGTGCTTGGATTCGTTCCATTCGACCGCAAACTGGTCGGGAGCGCCCACGATCGTACGCCCGTCGCTCAGAGCGATGGGGACCGCAGGCTCCAGCCAGGTTTTGACGGAAGCGTCGGGGAGCTCGTGCCGCGCCTGTTCGAGGAGACGCGCCCACGTGTCTTTGAGTGATTGCTCCATTTTTTACGGATCGGACCGGTGGGTGGTACTAAGGGCGACCGATGTTATCCCGCGGGTGTGGAAAAGTCAACCTTGACCCTCAGCGGGAGCCTCGGCTAGCTTACCAAGCTCGAAATAAGGACGAAAATGAAACCGACATACAAACCGCGTAACCGGCGACGGAGCAACAAACACGGCTTTCGTGCGCGGATGAAAACCCGTTGGGGACGCGCCGTGCTGAGCCGGCGACGCAAGAAAGGCCGCAAACGTCTCTCGATAAGCGTGCCGTCCAAACACGCCAACGGCTGAATTCCGAGGGACTACCCCGGAGCTGGCGGCTCACTCGCCAATCAGATCTACATGCTGTATTACGATTCGGCCGCCGCCACCGCACCCCCAGAATCGAGATCTCATGGCGCCACAATGAGTTGGGCCATCCTCGCCTTGGCCTGGTGGTGCCGCTGTACGGTCGCGGGGCCGTTCAGAGAAACCGTGTGAGACGGCGGATCCGGGAGATCGCGAGACGGCGTGTGCTGCCGCTGGTGGGCGGGTTGGATCTTGTCGTCCGGTCCCGCCGTACGGCCTATCAATCGACGTTCGACGACTTAACAGCAGATTTCGAGCAATGGCTGCACTCACTCAGGGACTGATTGCGCTTCCGACCCGGGTCGTGGTGGGGATCATCCGGCTCTATCAGCTCTTGGCTTCGCCGTTCCCGTCTCCGTGTGGGTACGATCCCTCCTGTTCGATGTATGCACTGGAAGCCGTGACGCGCCATGGCGTCGTCAAAGGAAGTTGGCTTGGGTTCCGGCGCATCCTCCGTTGTCACCCGTTTCGAACCGGCGGGTACGATCCTGTCCCCTAACGCGTAACCGATGGATCGAAAGACAGCCCTCGCGATCGGGTTGATGTTGCTGGTGGCGGTTCTGCCGTCGCTGTTCATCAAACGGCCCGTTCCCGTGGCGCCCTCGGACAGCTTGGCTGTGGTCGACAGCGTCGACGGCGCCGCCGCTGCTGCCGCTACCGCTGCTGCCGATAGCGGTGGTTTGACCCAACCGCCGCCCTCCACGCCACCGGTGGCCCTGGTACCCACACCTTCCTCGAGCGACAGCGGGGCCGGAACGGCGGCGGAGACGCCCGCGTCCCCCGCCTCCCCTCCCGAACGGTTGGTCACCGTCGATTCTCCGCTCTATCAGTATGTCTTTTCGACTCGGGGTGCGCGGCTGGTGTCGGCGACGCTCAAGCAGTACAAGACGTTTGCCGAAGGCGATTCCGGGTTGGCGCAGCTCATTCCCGAGGAGTCGCACTTTTTCGAGCATGCGCTCCTGTTCGGAGACGATACCGTCTCGTTTGCGGATTGGCGCTTCGAACCCGACCAGAGCGAGCTCACCGTGGGAACCGGCGAGGCGCGGCTGGAGTGGGTGGCCCGGCGAGGCCCCGCGGAATTCCGGCTGACACAGACGTTTCGTCCCCAACAATACGGGTTCACCGTCCAGGGCCGGTTCTCGGGAGTGGCGTCGGAGAGTGGGTTGGTGCTGGTGCGGCAGGGCCCCCGTATTCGCGGGGTGGAGGCAGACAGCACCTGGGACGTTCGGAGCTACGCGGTCGTCACCAAGGAGCGATCGACCGAGATGACGAACTTTCGGGACGTCGACCCCGGAGAGCGCGTGGACCTGCCTGGACCGTTCGAATGGGTTGCGCTCAAGTCCCGCTACTTTGTGTCGGCGGTGTTCACCCTCGAACCGGGGGGACCGCGCATCGGCGGCGCCGCGATGACGGGGCGGCCGAGAGAAGATGGGGACGCCACCGAGGCCGACGTGCAGCTCTCGCTTGCCGCGCCGGGCGGCGTGTTTGCCTACACCGTGTATTTCGGACCGCAGGAGATCGGCCGGTTGACGCGTATCGGACACGGGTTTGGTGACGTGAACCCCTACGGTTGGATCTTTCGCCCAATCATTCGGCCTATCGCCAAAGTCGTCGCGCAGATCCTGGTGTGGATGCATCAGACGCTGAGCCTGGCGTACGGCTGGGTGCTCGTGCTGTTTGGTATCGCCGTGCGCGTGTTGTTGTGGCCGCTCAACCAGAAGGCGATGCGCTCGTCGATTGCCATGCAGGCGCTCCAACCCGAGATCAACGCGCTCAAGGAACAGCACAAGAACGATCCGCAGCGGATGCAACAGGAACAGATCAAACTGTTCAAGGAACACGGCGTGAACCCGCTCGGCGCGTGTCTGCCGATGATGCTGCCGATGCCCGTGTTGTTCGCGCTGTTCTTCGTATTCCGGGAGACCATCGAGTTCCGGGGCGTGCCGTTCCTCTGGCTCCCCGATCTTTCCCGCGCGGATCCGCTCTACATCATCCCGATCGCGATGGGCCTCTCGATGTACGCGCTCTCGAAGATCGGGCAGATTGGCGTACCGCCAAACCCGCAGACCAAGATGATGGTGTACTTCATGCCCGTGATGATGACGGTGCTGTTTCTCCGTTTTGCTTCGGGCTTGAACCTCTACTACGCCGTGAGCAACATCGCGAGCCTCCCGCAGCAGTGGATGATCGCCAAGCAGCGAATAAAGCGGGTCGGGAAAAACGCCACTACGAGCCCCGCCGGGAAAAGCGCCACCAAGAAACCCCACGGGAAGAGCGGCACCAAAAAAACCTCGGGTAAGGGCAAGTCTCCCTAGCATTCCATCTGGGAGCGACGTCGCCCTCCGGCCCCGCGACGCCGAGCACTCCCGCGAGTAGTATTGACAGATGTTATCCGACGTCATTGCCGCCATCACCACGCCACCAGGACGTTCCGCGATCGCGGTGATCCGGGTGTCGGGACGTGACGCACACGACCTGGCTGCCAAAGTCGTCTCCGCGTTTCGACTCGAGCCGTTTAGAATGGCGCGGGTCGGCAAAGTGGTGGACCCAATCAGTAAAGAGGTGCTCGACGAGGTTCTCTACGTGACGTATGAGGGTCCCGCGTCGTACACGGGTGAGGACGTCGTCGAGTTCTCCACCCATGGAGGACTCTTGGTTCCGGGAGGGGTGCTGGGCGCGCTGTTGGCGGCGGGCGCCCGGCAGGCGCTTCCCGGAGAGTTCACTCGCCGCGCGCTCGCAAACGGCAAGGTCGATCTGTTGCAGGCGGAAGCCATCGGCGACTTGATCGACGCGACGGCGCCGGCGCAACGGCGGTCCGCCCTCAACCAACTCGACCGGTCGCTGTCGCGGCGAATCACCGCGCTTCGAGACCAGGTGCTGGAGCTCGAAGCACTGGTCTGTTATGAGATCGATTTCCCCGAGGAAGACAGCGGGCCGGTGCCGCCGGCCCGTGTCACGGAGGCCATCGAGCGGTTGACGGGTGCGTTGGCTTCGCTTCAGGCGACGGCGTCTGAGGGCGAGCGTCTCCGCGAAGGTGCCTTGTGTGTCATCGCCGGTCGCCCCAACGCGGGCAAGTCTTCGTTGTTCAACGCGCTGTTGGGGTCCGAGAGAGCAATCGTCACACACGTCCCCGGCACGACCCGGGATGCGATCGAGGCGCCTGCGTCGTGTGACGGGTTTCCGTTCCGTTTGATCGACACGGCCGGTCTGAGAGAGAGTGACGACACGGTGGAAAAGATCGGAATCGAAGTCAGCCACCGGTATGTCGCCGCGGCGGACGTCGTGTTGTTTTGTGTCGAAGCCGGCCGGCCGATCGCCGAAAACGAACGAGAGTTTGTGAGCCGGCTCGACTGTCCCGTGCTAGTCGTGCGGACGAAGACCGACCTGCACGACGGGGAACTTCCTCGCGGATCCTCCGAAGAGGACGTGTTTGTTTCCGTCGCCCGCGGTGACGGAATCGCTCACCTCAAGCGAGCCCTCGCGCGGCTCGCGTTTTCTTCACTCGCCTCGGTGGAGGACGTCGAACCGTTGGTGACACGGGAGCGCCATCGCGTGGCACTCGCACGCGCAGACGAAGAAGTACGCGAATTTGCGAACGCGCGTGGAGCGGGTCTGGAGGTTGCCGTCGCCGCCACGCATCTCCGCGCCGCCGTGACCGCGCTCGAGGATCTGATCGGCGCCGTCACCACGGATGACGTTCTCGACCGTGTGTTTGCTTCGTTTTGTGTCGGGAAGTAGAAAACGTTCAACGTTCAACGTCCAACGTCCAACGTCCAACATCCAAC
>JBFIZG010000014.1:0-22763 GCA_041604955.1 Gemmatimonadales bacterium
AGCTTTGCCAACACGGCCGCGAGGTTGGCCATGTGTATCGGACAGACATCGGGGCAGTTCGTGTAGCCAAAGAACAGTAACGTCACAAAGCCATCGGTCTCCCTCGAGAAGGAGAACGGCGTTCCGTCGGTCGCCGTGAGGGTGAAATCGACCTTCTCGACGGCGTCGGGGAGTAGCACGCCACGCAGGTCCTGCGGGCCGCGCGCAGGGACGCGTTGGCAGGAACTGAACAGGAAGACGATCGGGATGAGTCCGAGAGCCGACGCTCGCCGGACGGTGACTAATACATTGCCCAGTTGTCGAGCCAACCGTTTTGGATGGTGACGAGCCCCCGGAGCGGACGCAGCGCGTTGTCCAGCTTGCAGCTGTCGTAGTACACCGAGAGCGGTGATTCATCGACAATCGTGTTGATGAGCGTACCGCCGGTCTGCCAACTCAGCCCCGTCACGACCATGCCGCGGATAATCGTGGAATCGGTGGCTTGAGGAACGAAACGACCGCCGACCAGCACGAGGCCGTCCCAGACAAAATAGCTTCCACTCGGCCGCAACCGATCTGTGACAATGAGCAGACCCGTTCCGCGCACGTTTTGACTCGACACCCACTCCCCGTCGACACGGTGCGTCTTATACGTGGTGTCGCTGGAGACAATGGAGTCGAAATCCGCGACGATGGCTCCGTCCAGAATCGCCTGCCAATCGATTCCAGTTGCCGCAGAGACGTTCGAGGAGGGTTCGGCCACCCATGGCGGGCTTCCGAACACCGTGATGCCTTCCGTCGTGTCCGGCACCTCTCGGGCGCGGATCCCGGTGATGGTGGGGTCGACACCGCAGGCGTCGCTGCCGGATACGACGACGTTCACGTCTGTGCCGACCGGGACAGCCGACGATTTGACGATCCTCCCGACCGATGTCAGCGCGCCCGGTGTCGACATCGTCCCGGCCTGCCACTGCGCAAACTGGGTCACCGTATGGAGCGCCTTCTTGTCAGGGCCAGCCAGCGGGTCGATCACCGCTCCCGCGGAGCGCACGAGATACATCCAGCTCGCGTTCAACGTGTCGTTACGTATCAGGTGTGCCGTGACGTCGGCGTATCCCCCGGCCAAATTGATCCGTAACGAGTCACCGTCCGCAGGCCGCATGGCACGATACATGCCCGTGTAGCTCTCCAAGCCGCTCTGAGCGACGTTGAAGGCGCTCACCATGTCGCTGCTGCCGCCGGCGAGCTGGAACTCGTTTCGAACCCGCGTGAAGCTCGCCACCAACATGACCGTCAGCACGGTCACGATGAATATCGTAATCGGCAGGGCCGCGCCGGTCTCCGACTGGATGCGTCTCGGGTTCATTGGACGGCGTTCATGAAGGTGACCCGGGGCCGGAGGTCGAACCGTTGCGGCGCATCGTCACCTTGCGCAGTCAGCTCGCTTGCTCCGATCAGCCGTAACTCGATTCCCTGAACCGTGGTCAGGTCCGACGGTGGTGCAGCGAGCGGGTCCGGCGAGCCACTCGCCAGGAAACCAAACCCGGCGGAGCTGTCGAAAGGCCATGCAAGCTCCTCGTTGGGAGATGCGCCCGCGCGCCGCCAGAGTCCAATACGCCCAGGAAGCTCGGTTGACGGCGCGAATTCGTATGTCAGTGTTTGGTAGAGATACAGGGGAGTACCAGGCGGAATCGTGTCGGCGCCCGTGCCGATGGCGACGCGGCTGCCGCCCGGCAAGACCCGAATGCTGTCGGTATCGCACGCGGCTTGATTGCCGGAGCTGGTGACCGACACGCCGGGCTCGAAGGCGTACCGGCCCGACCCACCTGTGCGCCACGCCATGCCGTCCGGTGCAGCGGACGCGAACACAACGGAATCAGTAGGAACGAGCGAGGCGACCACCAAGCCGATACTCGCGCGACAGGCGAGACCAAACGCGTACGGGACACGCACGACAATGCGATCGGGGGTAGCACTCACGAGCCCGCTATCGGAGACCATGCGAAGTTCCGGCAACATCACGTTCATTGCGGCGCGGGCCGTCTGTCGCGCATCCAGGACCGCGTCCTGCCTAGCGACGAATCGCGACGTGCCGATCACGATCCTGATGAGCCCGGTGCCGATGATGGACACCACGACCATGGTGACGAGCAGCTCGATCAGAGTAACGCCGCGCCGTGTCATTGGAATGGTGACGGCTTCCGGGGCCGCGCGCGATCCAGAATCAACGTATCGGGCCTCATGACGAAATTGTTCGATGCGATGACAACCGTAACCCGTTTGACTCCCAAGGTATCGGTAACCGTGGTGCACCGGTCGTACACGAGCACACCCGTCGTGTCGGTCGCGCACCCCAGCCCGAGCACGGTGTTCAGGCTGTCCCACGGGATGGTCTCCACCCAAGCCTGAGATTCCTGCGCCGCGGCACTCTGGTACGCGTAGACGGCGGACCGGCGCGTCTGCATACTCACCCGGAGCATCAAGGTTCCCAGCGCCAGCAGCACGATCGAAAGGATCGTCAGGGCGACTACCGCCTCGATCAGCGAGAATCCGGACCGGCCGGTCACTTTACGGGCCATTCTGTATCCGCACCTGACCGGCCCGCGTAACCCGAACCTGTCGCTCGTAGCCGCGGCGTCGCAGCGTGAAGAGGGTGCCTTCCCGTGCCACCCCGTTGGGGAAAAACTCCACGTCGCCCGGGTTTGCCGACAGGAAGTCGAGATCGAAATCCGTGGCCGAGCCCAGTTGGCGTTCTCGGTGCACGGTGGGGGTGTCCCTCTCCCGAATCAGATACCCCCTCGTCGTGCCGTCGACCAGCAGAACGACTGGAGTGCGGAGGCGGACGGCCTGGAGCTGCGCGTACTGTAAGTCCGCGACGAGCATCGTCGCTGCCCGCTGGACTTTCGTACGGTCGAGCTGGGAACCGGAGCGGAACACCGCCACGCTCACCAGCACACCCACCAACGCCAGCACGATCACCAGCTCGATCATCGAAAAACCGGCCGATCGCACGGCGATACTGGGCCGCGTGTGGCGGCGTAGGGACGGACGACTCCATTTCAGGGACATATGCGGTAAAAGATAGCCCGTGGTGCGGTCTCCCGTTAGAACGGAATTCCGACGAGACGGACGGTAGAGGCGGTAGAGGCGGTAGAGGCGGAATTGCTGGGTGGACGCCGTCTCAGAGCAGGTCCCGGAGCGACTGTTCGGGGTTGGCGAGTTCCGCATCGCGTCCTCGAAGGTCGATTCGGCGGCGGATGAGCTTCTGGAGCGGGAGAAACTCCTTCCGGGGACCGTTCACGGAAAAATAGGCGGTGAGGCGGTCTTTGACGAAATACAGCTGCGTGAACGATCCGTTTTCGAGGTTGCCGCGAAGGAGCGTTCGATCGTGTTCGGCTTCGTCCCCCGCGAACTCGAGATGCAAGTCGAAGACATCCGACCACACATAACTCAGCATGTCGTACTCCGTGGCGTCACCCGCCATGTTCATGCCGGCGATCTGTCCGCTGTGTTCCGCGTGCCCCCAGTGCTCGACCCGCCGCCGCCGGTCGAACACCGGGTCGTTGTAGTCGATCACGTCCCCCGCGGCGAAGACGTGTTCGTTGGACGTCCGCATGTGACTGTCTACGACGATACCGTCGTCCACGCGAAGCCCTGCCCGTTCTGCCAGTTCGATGTTTGGCTGGATTCCCACCGAAACGAGGACCAGGTCGCAGTCGTACTCTCCGCTCGATGACGTCACCACGGACGCCACGCGATCATCTCCCGTGATGCGGCTGGCCACTTCACCTGTTTGGAACGTGATGCCGCGGTCCGAGCAGTAACTCTGGAAGAAATCCGCCACCACGGGATCGGCAAAGCGTGGCCACACCCGGGATGCCATCTCGATGACGGTGACCCGGAGCCCGAGCTCGGTGAGTGAGGCCGCCGCTTCGAGTCCGATGAATCCGGCACCGATGATCACCGCTCGCTCGGCGCCTTCGGCGTCTGCGATGATGGCGTTGGCATCGTCGAGTGTGCGGAGGTAGTGCACCCCCGCCAACTCTTCGCCCGGAACACCCAGGTGAACGGGGCGTCCGCCGGTTGCGAGCAGGGCCTTTTCAAACGGAAGATCGGGACCCGGCTCCACATGGGCGATGCGGCGGTCGAGGTCGAGCGCGTGCACGCTCGCACCGGTCAGGAGGTCGATATTCTGGGACGCGAGGGATTCCACCGGGTGATAGAGCAGTTCCTCGGGCTTTCGCTCCTTTCGCAGGAGTTCTTTCGAGAGCGGCGGACGGTCGTACGGGGCGTACGGCTCATCGGTGACGATGGTGATCGAGCCGTCGCTGTCGCGTTTTCGTATTTGATCGGCGGCGCGGCTCGCGGTGAGCCCGCCACCGATCAGGAGGTACTTCGTCGTGCGCATAGTCCGGTGTGTGGAATGGCGGCTAGTGCGCGGCCGGGTGATTGCCGTCCGAGTGCTGGTGGTCGCCACCACCCCCCTCACGCTCAACACCGTCGTATCCGCGGCGACGGTCGTACTCCGCTATCTGTTCGGGTGACAGCAGCCGTCGCATCGAGAGATGGGCTGCGAGGTGTCGAAATCGCAACGCGCCTTCGAGCGCCGAGATGCGAGTGACGAGCTGGGAGAGGACGGCGGGGTCCGAGCCACCGGACGCGAAGAACTCGTCGAGCTGCCGCTCCAAGTCGACGATGTCGCGTCCCAGCCGTTGGGCGGAGTCTGCCATCGCCCGGAAGATCAGCCGTGTCTCTTCGACTTGCGTCTCCGACAGACCGATCTGATCTGCGAGTTCCAAGACATGTTTTGGACCGGGGTAGTGATTCAGCTCTGCCGCGAGGGCATATCCCATTCCGTCACCGTTCAGGTAGGCATCGACGTCGGTCGGCGCCAGGGCCTTGATAGCGCGTGTTTCTAGGCCGGCATATGGCGTCTCCGCCGCCTGGCGACATGCCGCCATCGGAACGAATAGGATCACGAGGAGTAATTGACTTGCGCGCATCGTAGGGATTCTTTCAAGACTTCGCAGTGAGCGCCGATCAGACGGAACCGGCTCCGGTTGTTTTCGTCTCAACTCTTTGTGCCCATCAACATTGGAGGTTTCAGTGATTGCAGTGAGTACGCTTTCAACAGTCATCGTGAGCGCGGCACTCGTCGGGTCCGCTCCGGTCATGCTGCCCCTTCCGGCGATTTCGGTGGACACGGCGTGTATCGTCCAGAATCCGCGTGGGCTGACCGAGCGCGCAAGCCCACTCGATTCGACCTCGTTTCAGGTGAGCGGCCACCTGGTCAAGATCTGTTACGGCCGTCCATCGGCTCGCGGCCGGACCATGATCGGCGGTAACGCCATTCCGTTCGGCAAGCTGTGGCGAACGGGCGCAAACGAGCCGACCCAGATTCACACCACGGTGCCGCTCAGCATCGCGGGTGTCGAAGTCGAACCCGGAATCTATTCACTCTACACCGTGCCCGGGCAAAGCGAGTGGCAGGTCATCGTGAATCGTTCGATCAGCCAGTGGGGGCACGAGGGCCGCTACTCGGCGGAAGTCGAGGCGCAGGAAGTGGGTCGGGGGAGCGCTCCGAGCAAGCGGATCGGCGACCACGTCGAGAAGTTCACGATTCGGGCGGAGTCCTCGGGGAGCGGAGCGACGGTGTATCTCGAGTGGGAGAATACACAGGTGTCGATTCCGTTGGTCATGAGCGATTCGTGAGATAGGAGCTAGGAATTAGGATCTAGGATCTAGGGGGGAGTGGGGGTCGGGCGAGTGCACGGTGCATGGTACACGGTGCAAAGTACACGGTGCACGAGGAGAGCAGGCGGGCATCCCGCGGCTCTCCCCTAGCTCCTAGCTCCTAACGCCTCGCTCCTAAAACGGGTCGCGGAGCGCCGAGCCGACGCTTCAGCGTCGGAACACCGAAACCGGCGTCGCCCGTCCGCCTAACCGTCTACCCGCCTAACCGTCTACCCGTCATACCGTCATACCGTCATACCGTCTTACCGTCTTACCGTCATACCGTCTTACCGTCATACCGTCATACCGCCCGCCTGTCTTACCGTCTTAATCGATCTGTATCCCGCAGCAAAATAGAAAACCAAAAACACCGCCGACGCCGCGCTCACGCCGAACTTGAGCGCACCCGGCGCACCACTCGCCGAGATGAAACCCTCGATCAATCCCGCGATCACAAGGAGAAATGCCGCCGCGCCGACCAGCTTGATGGCGAGACGGCCGTGCACCACCAGCGCGTCCCGCCGCGTGAGGTCGCCCGGGGCGACCGCCGCCCGCGCGATCAGGAGCCCAGCACCGCCAGCGATGAAGATCGCCGTCAGCTCCAGCACACCGTGCCCGGCAACAAACGTGAGAAGCCAGACGGCCAATCCGTAGTTTGCGAAGAGCGCGACCACGGCGCCAAAAAAGAGTCCGTTGAACGCCAGCACGAGCGCCGTCCCGATGCCGGCCGTGATCCCAAACGCAAACGCGCTGAACGCCACCTGGATATTGTTGGCCACGATGCTCGTCGCCACCACCGGCAAATACGGCGATGGCGCCTCGGCGTAGCCCCGGCCTTCAGCCTGACGGCTCGCGCCGCTCTCCGCGCGGGCGATCATTTCATCCGGCAGCATGCGCTCTGCCACGTCTGGCCGCCCGCGGATCACACCAAATCCGATGAAACCGGGAATGAGAAACACGAGAAACGCCGCCAGTACATAACGCCGAGCCTGGACAACCGCGGCCGGCAGATCGCGACCCAGCAGCTGCATGATGGGAAATCGAGTCACGCCTCGCAGACCATATAGCGCGTTATGTCCCGCACCTACGATGCGTTCCAGATACGACACGAGCCGTGAATCGACGCCGTACGTCCGTGCTCGGGCGAGGTCAGCCGCGATCTCCCTGTACTCCGCGGCAAATGCAACCACATTCGTTCCATCGAGACCCGTGAGGCCGCTCCGCTCGAGTGCCGACGCCCGCGCGCGAAACCGCTCCCAACTTCCTTGTCGTGTGGAGACGAACTTGCTTGCCAAAGCGGACGGTCCGGATTCGGATCGACCTGCCTTGCCACGTTGCCGCGCCTGCCGTCTTGCGAGTTCGCCCGTGTAGAGTCGGACCAGTGCCTGTTCTCGGCCCGGCGACCCAGCCGGCAGCCGATCGGCAAAGCGGGCAGAAAGCTCGGAGGCGAATCGGCCGCGAACCTGGGCTCCCAGTGTGTCCGCACGGTTCAAAAACCGCTCCAACAGCGCAAACTCTTCGTCAGAAAGCGTCGGAGACCCCAGCTGCAGCCCGGCCACCGGCAGAGCGGCCGGCTGTGCGAGCGCGATCTCCTCGGGGCGGTCGCGAACCACTATCGTGCCTGCCACCATGTCGCCCAGCCGCTTGTTCCGACCGTGAAAGAAGACAAACGCCAGGCCGAGGAGGTGCGCGCCACCCGGCTGAAGATCGAGCAATCGCACCAGGTTTCGTGTCGCCGCGGCGGCAAACGTCACCGGATGACCCGTCTCCATGACCACCCGAATACCCACTCGCCGCTTCCCCGGCGTGCGTCCTCCTGCCATCGCTTCAAACAAGACGAAATATCCCCACACGGCGGAGGAAGCCACGACGATCCAAACGGCCGTCGCCCAGCCGCGCATGGCATCACCAAACCCGCCCAACGCGCCCTGCGCCGCAAACAAGAGGATGAAGAGCGCCGCCAATACGAACGAATCGTAGACCAGCGCCGCCGCCCGCGACCCGACACCGGCAAGCTCGAATTCGAGCGCCACGTGCTCGGGGGTTTCCACAGTAATGCGACGAGAAAACGACATAATGGGTCAGACTCGCGTGGAGGCAGAGGATACCGCATTTTATCGCGGGAGGGGGAAGATGACCACTTACGAACTCAGGGCGATGTCCATCGGAGAAATCCTGGACGGGGCATTCGCCCTGTATCGCGATTTTTTCGGGACACTGGTGTCCATCGCTATCGTCTGTCAGGGCGTACCGACGATTCTCGGTGTCTACATCTCCGTCGGCGGCGGCAACCTCGCACACTTCGGGCTGTCGCTCGTGGTGTTGCTCGTGAGTGCCATCGGCGGCCTCGTCGCAACCGGCGCCACGCTGTGGGCCATTTCCGAGGCATACTTGGGACGTGAACCGGCAACGATGGACGCGCTGGTGTTTGCGCTTGGAAAGGTCCTGCGAATTCTCATCGCCGGGATCGCCAAGTACATCCTCATGAGTCTCGGGTTTCTGTTGCTCATAGTGCCCGGAATCGTGATTGCCTGCGGATACGCGGTGGTCGCCCAAGTGGTAGTCCTCGAGAACCACCCAGCGGCGACCGACGCGCTCGGCCGGTCGTGGACACTCACGAAGGGGAGCAAACGAAGAGCGTTTGCCCTCGGTCTCGTCGTGTGGATTCTGGTCTATTTGCCGTTCGTCGCGGGTCAAGCGCTTGCGACGATCGTTCCCGGGCTCCAGATCACGTTTGACGTCGGCGCGCAGCTCCTCTGGCTGCTCGTCTACCCTATCATTCCCTGCGCGTTCACGCTCTTCTACTACGACCTACGCGTTCGACGGGAAGCGTTCGACATCGAACACCTGAGCCGTCAGATCGGACCGGCAACGTCACCGCAATGATCCAAGACGCGGCGGCCGTCTCTCTCGACAGTGTTCGTGCGGTGCTCGGTGACGTGTTTCAGGATCCGGCGTACGACTGGAACGAGCAGACGAGTCCGTTTGCCTTTCTGGCCGAACTCTTGAGCACCGTCGTAGATTGGCTCGAGGGCGTGCGCGAGCTGCATCCCGCCCTCTATTGGTTGATCCTCGGCGTGATGACGGGGCTGCTGATCGCCGTGATCGTGCATGTCGCCGTGTTGATTTGGCTCGCGCTCAAACCACGCGCCGTGCCCTTGGCTGTTACGGGCCGTACCCCGCCGGCTCGCCGCGATGCCCGGTGGCACTTGGATGAGTCTCGCAGGCTCCGCGCCGCTGGGCAATTTACCGAATCTTTGGCTCATCGGTTCACCGCCCTCCTGTTGCAGTTGGAGCGCCGAAACGCGCTCACGTACGACCCAACCAAAACACCACGCGAGTATACCGACGAGGCGCGGCTCGACGACTCGGGTCGGTCGGTGCTGAACGAACTGGTGGCGTCACTCTACCGGCACCTGTTTGGTGGCGAGCCGTGCACCGAGGAAGATCTGGACCGATTCGACCTCGCGGCCGCCCAGTTGGGAGATCGAGTTGCGGCGTAACGAGACGATTCTGGTCGCCGTACTTGCGCTGGCCACCGTCATCGCGGTCGTGGCCGGTCTCCAAACCGCGCCGCCCAGTCAACTCCGCGACCCTCGGCTCTCTACGGAGTTGGCAGGACCGGCCGGTGCTCAGGCGTTGGCCGAAACGATCGAGCGATTCGGTGTCGTGGTCGAAGCCCGCCGTCGTGGCCTGTTCGACCTTGGCGCCGACACGACGGAGGTGAGAGCTGACGACGTCATTGCACTGCTCGATCTGGCTTACCCACCGACTGAAGCGGAGCAGAGCGCCCTCGTCCGATACGTCGAGCGCGGCGGTTCGCTGCTGCTCGCGGGATGGAACTTTGGAATCGAAGAATGCTTCGACGTGAGCGTCGTGCAGGCGGGGGAGCGGCGGGTCGACTCGTTGGACGTCGTCGCGCCTCCCGGTGTCGGAATCATCCCGAGAGCGACGGCGGTCTTGGAGCTTGCGCCGGAGGACGGGCCGGAGGAACCGGACGACTTATTTCTCAGCGACCCGTGCCCGGTTCTGACGCCGACGACCGCCGACACGTTGTTGCGCGTGCAGGACGATCGACCGGTGGCGCTCGCTTTGACTTACGAGGGTGGCGGAACGGTGCTGGCGGTCGCGGAGCCGGCGTATCTCACAAACAAGACGCTGAAAGAGACCGATGCGGGCGCGATGGTATTGCCATGGATATTGGCCCGCGAGCCGCGCCGAGTGCTGGTTGACGAGTACCACCAGGGGTTTGGCGAACGTAGCTCTATCTTTGGCGCGGCGTGGGGCTGGATGCGGAGTTCGCCGTTGGGATGGGCGCTGCTCCAGCTCGGCGCGGTTGCTCTCCTCGTCATCTTCGTGGCAGCGGTACGGTTTGGTCCAGCACTCGAGGTCGTCGATCGCCGGAGACGTTCCGCCATCGAACATGTCGATGCACTCGCCATTGGACTGCAGCGCGCGTCCGGCAGCAAGGCGGCCGTCGAACTGATCGTACAGGGACTCCGTCGCCGATTGGGACGGAGGGAACTCCGGGATCGTTCATCGGCCGCGTTGGACGACTGGTTGAGAACGCTCGCCTTGAGCACGCGCGCGCCCGGCGCCCGGGAAAAGATCGCTACCCTCGGCCGGTTGGCGGGTGACGCAAATGACGATTCACAGGTACTGTCCGTTGCCCAAACCGTGGAGGACGTGTGGGAAGCACTGGGACACGAGAAGTCGCCCAAGCAGTTCTGAACGCAACGCAAACCGTCGTTCTCGGACAGGACGCGGTGACGAGAGAGTGCCTCGTCGCCCTGCTCGCCCGAGGACATGTGTTGTTGGAGGGGGTTCCGGGAACCGCCAAGACCCTGCTGGTGCGTACCCTCGCGCGCGCACTCTCGGTGAGCTTCGCCCGAATACAGTTCACTCCGGATCTCATGCCCGCGGACATCACGGGGTTGTCCATGCTGGCCGGCAGCCAAGAGTTCGTTTTTCGACCCGGCCCCATCTTTCACGATCTGGTGCTCGCTGATGAAATCAACCGGGCGCCCGCGAAGACGCAGGCGGCGCTGCTCGAGGCCATGCAAGAGCGCACGGTCACGATCGACGGACAGAGTCACCCGCTGTCGAAGACATTCACGGTGTTCGCGACGCAAAACCCCATCGAATTCGAGGGAACGTATCCGCTGCCGGAGGCCGAGCTCGATCGCTTCATGTTCAAGGTGATGCTCGACTATCCGCCGGAGGCAGTGGAGCAAGGCATTCTCGCGCGGTACCTGGCCGGTTTCGAGGCCGACATGCCGGCTACGTACGGGGTCGAGCCCGTCGTCGACGCCGACGGTCTGGACCTGATCCGCACGGCGGTCTCCGAAGTGCGAGTCGAGCCGCGTATCACCGCCTACATCGTGGCAATCGTGCGTGCAACTCGTGAGGCGGCGTCGCTCACGCTCGGGGCCAGTCCGCGCGCCGGTGTTGCCTTGCTCAAGGGTGTGTGTGCACTGGCGTTGCTCGAGGCGCGGGACTTCGTCATTCCCGACGACGTCAAACGCCTCGCGCCGGCCGTGCTCCGTCATCGCATCGCGCTTGCCCCCGAATTGGAGTTGGAGGGCGTCACGCCCGACGAGGCCCTTCAGGCCGTGCTCGATCAGACAGAGGTGCCGACGGCGTGATCCTCCCGACCAGGCGCGCGTTTATAGGGCTCGCCATGATCTCAGTAGTCGGCCTCCTTGGTTTCGTTACGCCGGTCGCCCTCGATGTGATGATCGGCTTAGACGTGCTCGTGCTGCTGCTGGTCGCCGTCGATGCCCGGTTCGCCGTTCGTCCTGCGCAGCTCTCGGTGACCCGAGAGGCGCCCGAGAGCTGCTCCATCGGACGGCCGGTGACGTGTCAGTACCGTTGGACCAATCCACGCGGGGTCGCTGCACGCCTCACCATTCGAGAGGTCAGGCCGGCGTTGCTGGGGGGTGTGCAACCATCTCGCTCGCTTGTGATACCGCCTGGCGCGCGGACGCTCGAGACCCTCGAGGTGACGCCAAACCGCCGCGGGCGTGAAGTGGGCGGATGGTTTGCCGTGCGGAGCATGGGCTCGCTCGGACTGGCTCGGCGCCAGGGGAAGATCGAGTTGCCGTGGGCGGTGACGGTCTATCCGAGTCTGCCGGCCTCCCGTCTCAAGGCGTCCATCGCGGAAGCTGTCCGGAGACGAGACCCCGGTCTACGGCAGGCGCGGCGACTCGGCGAGGGCCGGCAGTTCGAGAGTTTGCGAACCTGGGTTCCGGGCGACGACACCCGGCACATCGATTGGAAGGCGACGGCCCGTCGCCGGACGTTGATTGCGAGGCAGTTCGAGGAAGAACGCCGGCAACAGGTGCTGTTGGTGATCGACGCGGGCCGGTTGCTCACGGCGGAGCTGGCGGGCGAATCACGGATGGAGCACGTGGTGCGGGCAGCGCTCTGGATTGCCTTTGCCGCAAATCATCACGATGACAACGTCGGTGTGATGGTGTTTGCCGACGAGATTTTGCAGTATGCGCCTCCCGCGCGGGGACGTCGTGGACTGAGACAGGTGCTGGATGTGCTGGCGGTCGTCCAGCCACGGTTTGTGGAACCGGACTATCCGCGAGCATTTCAGTATCTGTCGATTCGAAACCGGAAGCGCGCGTTGACGGTTCTGTTCACCGACGTGATCGACAGGCTGGCATCGGAAGCACTCGTTTCGCGGGTCTCGTCGCTCAGACCTCGTCACCTCCCGTTGGTCGTGACGCTCAGGAACCCGGACCTCGACTCGTTGGCGGACAAACGGCCGGTCACCGTGGGAGAGGCGTATCAAAAGGCGGCGGCTGAAGAACTTCTGGCCGCTCGCGGCGAGGCGTTGGCCCGGATGCGGCAGACCGGCGCGGTGGTGCTGGACGTGGATCCGGCGCGAGCGAGCGCCGCCGTGGTGGAAAAATACATCGAACTGAAACGGCGCGGCCGGCTCTGAGGCCGGCCGCGCCGTCGCTTGGCGCGCGGAATCGCTCGTGCTAGTTGCTCATCGCACGCTGGAGCACATCGGCCTGAGAGTTCGCGCCCTGTAACAACTCCATCGCGCGGCGAATCTGATTGTCGTTTTGCGCGCGGCGCCGGAGTTCGGCGGGGCGCCCGAACACATACCGTGACACCTCGTACCCGAACTGCTCCGACACGAGGTCCCTCGCGCCGGCCCACACCGCGTCGGACAGCTCAACGCCTCTGTTCCGCAAACGGCTCAACAATTCAACCAACATGGCATCGGTGACCACGAACTCTTCGTCGGTGATCGTGCCTTCGCCCTTCAGGTCGAGTGCATACCGTGCCATCGCGTCGCGATACTTGGGAACGTTGCCACCGAGCGCCGTCGCAAACGCTTGTTCGGCGTCGGTCAGGGAGTCGGGCTCGAGTCTGATGTCCGGCTGAATTCCACCGCCGCCCTTCAGCTCGCGCCCGGCCTGCGAGTAGAACACCTCCGTCGAGTCCGACGAGCGCGTGCTATCCGCCGCCTCTTCGATGGACGGCACGGCGCTCGCGAGCTGGCCGTTTTGCATGCGAGGACGATTGATGGATCTCCCGACCGGGGTGTACCACCGTGACGTCGTGACGCTCACCGCTTCGGTTTCGGACAGTCTGAAGACGACGTACGCGACCCCCTTTCCGAACGTCGGCGTACCCAACACCAGGGCCCGATCGTGATCCTGTAGCGCCCCTGAAATGATCTCCGCCGCGCTCGCCGTATAGGCGTTGACGAGTGCGACCACGGGCATGTCGGGCCAGGCCTGGCCGCGTTCCGCTCTAAAGGTGGAGGAAGCGCGTGGGGCCTGTCCCTTCATCTCGACGATCACCTTACCGCGATCGAGGAACAGGTCTGCAATCGACACGCCCTGTTCGAGAATACCACCCGGGTTGTTACGCAAGTCGAGAATCAACGAGCGCGCGCCCTCGGCCCGCAGCTGATTGATCGCCGCTTCCAACTCGGCGGTGGACGTTTCACTCACGGACGCGATGCGGACATATCCGATTTCCGGAGCCAGAATCTTGCGTCCTTCGATGTAGTTGACATGAATACGAGCGCGCGTGATCTCGAATTGCAGCGGCTGAGTAACGCCGGCCCTGGACACCGTGAGCTCCACCATGGTGCCCGGCTTGCCGCGCATGACGTCGGCGGCCTGCTGCGTAGTCCAGCCTTCGGTGGACACGCTGTCGATGGCGATGATCTGGTCGCCCGACTCCAACCCTGCCCGCTCACCCGGTGTATCGGGAAGCGCCGTGACGATCGTAATCCAGTTGTCGCGAGAATCGATGCGGATGCCGACGCCACCGTAGTTCCCGGTCGTGCTCAACGTGAGATCTTCGTAGACCTCGCGCCTGAGGTAGTTGGTATATGGATCGTCCAGCTTGTCGAGCATGCCGTCGATGGCCATGTCGTACAGATCCGAGACCGACAGCGAGTCGACGTAATATTCCGCGACGTACGCAAGAATGTCTTCGAACAGCCTCGCCTTGTCGTACACGGTTTTGTTTCGGGCATGTGGTTGCTGAACCAGCCACCCGCCCGAGACGACCGCGATGATCAGAACGAGTGCCACCAATGCGATGCGCCGTTGCTTCATGGCTATCCTTCACTCACGAGGTTTGCTGTATGGTGGAACCCCGACACAGGGACGTCGGTTCCGGCCGGGGAGCGATGAAGGACTCCGGAGGACACTCCAGCGAGGCAAGCTCGTCCAGCCGCTGCCCAGACGCCAAAACGCCCCCCCTCCTTGCAATTTGCCTGTGTGGCATAGGCTGAGCAAGTCGTTTCAGACCCCCCCAGCGGTGGATTTCGGCCTCCAGGGCGAATAGGTTCAGCCCACACATGGCCATGTCCGACCGCTCTCCAACACTCCCCTTGCTCGACCGCCTGCGACGGGACGACCCGCTCGTGGCCGTCGAACTCAGGCCACCGCGAAGCGGGCTCTCGCGGATGCAGAGCATGGATCTGTGGATCGACATGTACCATTCGCTCCGGAGACTGGCGTCGCACGATACGATCATCTTCCTGACGGACAACGCGGTCGGTCAGGCTGAGGAAGAAAACTTGTATCATCTGACCACGAATCTCGCGGGTGAGATCACACCCGCGAAGCTGGTGCCGTTTCTCACGTCGAAGCACTCGATCGAATACTGCAATATGTACGCCACGCGCGCGGCATCGCACGGGTTCGAGGCAGTGACAGTCTTGGGCGGCGACAAGTCGGTTGGGCCGCCGCGCTGCGTACCGCATGCGTACGAGTTGCGGGGGCTGTTGCGCGAACGGATCCCCTCGCTCGGGTTGGGCGGCTGGGTCAATCCCCATAAGGACGCGACGCAGCAGGTTGGTTTCTTGATGCGCGAAGACTTCGGCGCCGATTTTTATTTGACGCAGATCGTATCGCATCACAGCATTCGCGCCGTCGAACGATTTCTGGGCGAGGCCGCTCGGCAAAACGTTCCGTATCCCGGCGTGTTCGGAGTATTTCTCTATCGCAGCGCCAACGCCAAAACGCTGGAGCGGCTCAACGAGTTCTTTCCCGTGCCGGCTGAGGGAATCACCCGGGACTTCGCGTCGGGGATGTCTGCCGAGGACATCTGTGCGAAGACCGTTCGCGAACTCAGGGCGCTGGGCGCGACCAAGGTGTACTTGAGTAACTTGGGGCTTCGGCGAGCGGACGAACGGTATCGGCGGATCTTGGCGTCCGTCGGGAGTTCCTGAGAAGCGACTAGCGGTCGAGCACCGACAGCGCGGCGTCGATTCGGCCGAGTGGCGCGCTAACCTGAACACCCTGAACGGTACCGCGCAACGCGTCGAGAACCTCGCGCGCGATTTGTACGCCTTCTTGCACGGCGGCCTCGCGCCCATTTCGCTGAGCCCGCTGCATGCGCTCGATCACGGCGGCCGGCATGTTGACTCCGGGGACTTCATTCGCGAGAAACTCCGCGCTTCGGACGGAGGTGAGCGGCCACACGCTCACGATGATCGGAACAGGCTGAAAATCGAGACTCGCGAGAAAACGTTCCACCTGTGATGGGTCGAAGACGGGTTGGGTCACCGCAAACTCGGCGCCGGCGTCGACCTTCCACGCAAACCGGCTGCGTTCCCTCTCGAGATCCATGGCCCCGGGGTTGACGGCGACGCCGATCACGTAGCGCGTTGCCCCACCGATCGAGTTGCCGCCCGGGTCGACGCCGTGGTTCAGGCGGCACACGACGTTAGTGAGACCGATGCTGTCGATATCGAACACACCGGTCGAGTCGTACGGGCCTTGGCTAGGGGGGTCGCCCGTGATGAGAAGCAGGTTTCGGAGCCCGGCGGCGGCCGCGCCGAGGAGATCGCTGATCATGCCGAGCATGCTCCGGTCGCGGCACGTGTAGTGAACGATCGATTCGATGCCCACTTCACGTTCGATGATCATCGCGGACGGCAGCACTCCCATACGGCTTTCCGAACGGGGCCCGTCGAGCACGTGGACCGCATCAATGCCGGCCACCTTGAGCTTTCGACAGCTCTCCACCATCTCGTGCGCCCACCATCCGCGCGGCGGCACGACCTCCACCGTGGAGACGAACTTGCCGGTGGAGATCTTTCGTCCCCACGCGGAACGCTCGGTGAGTGGCACGGCTTCGACACCGGCGCGCGGAGTCACCTCCGCGCGAGGAACGTATGTGGTCTTCTGACGTGGTTGGACGCTCGCAACGACTTCGCTGATTTGCTTGATGTGGTTGGGAGTCGTCCCGCAGCATCCGCCGACGAATCGGGCTCCGGCCTCGATCATGCGCCGCGCGTAGCTCGCCATGTACTCGGGGTCGGCGAAGTAGATCTTGCGATCGCCCACGTCACGCGGCAGCCCCGCGTTGGGTTGAGCGGAGAGCGGTCTGTCCGTGACCTGCGCCATCCGTTCCACCGCATCGAGCATTGCCGCCGGACCGACGGAACAGTTGAGACCGACGACGTCGGCGTACTCGCCCACTGTGCGGGCGACGGTTTCGACGTCGGTTCCGTACGAAGTCTTGCCGTCCTCGTTCACCGTCATCTGGGCGATGACGGGAAGATCCGAGAGGCTCCGCACCGCCTGGTAGGCGCAGTGGATCTCTTCGAGGTCGCTGAACGTCTCCAGGATGAATCCGTCGACGTTGCCCTCGAGCAGACCTTGCACTTGGCGGCGGAAATACTCGATTGCTTCGGCGCGGGCCGTTGGCCCGAACGGTTCGATGCGTATGCCGAGCGGACCCATCGCACCGACGATGGCGGCGTGGCCCTCGGTGGCCTCGCGAGCGACTTGGGCCGCGCTCCGATTGATCTCCTCGGTTCGGTCGTCCAACCCGAATCCCGAAAGCTTGACCGGGTTCGCGCCGAACGTGTTGGTCTCGATGATTTCGGCGCCGGAATTCACATAGACGGTATGAACTTCACGTACCAGGTCCGGATCGTTGAGGTTGAGCTCGTCGTAACAGATGTTCACGAACACGCCCTTCTCATAGAGCATCGTTCCCATCGCTCCGTCGAGCACGTGAACCCTGCCATCCGAGACGAACGAGCGGAGTAGGTTGCTCACACCGTGACCATCTCTTCCGGATCGTAGCTCAAGTTTGGCGCGAGCCAACGTTCCATGGCCGAGACGTCCAGCTGCTTTCGCGCCGAGTAGTCTTCAACCTGGTCCTTTCCGATCGACCCGATACCGAAGTAGTGCGCGTCTGGGTTCGCGAAGTACCACCCGCTGACCGATGCGGCAGGCATCATCGCGTAGCTCTCGGTGAGTTCGATGCCCGTCCGTTTCGTGACGTCGAGCAAATCGAACAACGTCTGCTTTTCCGTGTGATCGGGGCAGGCGGGATATCCGGGAGCCGGTCGTATCCCTTGGTAGCGTTCCCTGACGAGGTCCGTGTTCTCGAGCGATTCCTCCGGCGCGTATCCCCAGTACGACGTACGTACCCGCTCGTGCAAACGTTCGGCAAAGGCTTCGGCGAGGCGATCCGCGAGCGCCTTGGCGAGAATGCTATTGTAGTCGTCGTGTTTGGCACGGAACCCGTCGCTCAGGTCGTCGAGGCCGATACCGGCGGTCACGGCGAAGGCGCCCAGATAATCTGCGACGCCGGTATCTTTCGGCGCGACGAAGTCGGCGAGACAGAGATTCGGCCGGCCCGGCGGCTTTTCCATCTGCTGTCGCAAGTGACGCAGCACGGCAATTTGGTGTGAACGGCGGTCGTCGTCATATAGCTCGATGTCGTCACCGATCGAGTTCGCCGGGAAGATGCCGAGCACGGCGCGCGCCGTCAGGAGATTCTCGCTAATGATGCGGTCGAGCAGCGCCTCTGCATCCAGAAACAGTTTACGCGCCTCGGTTCCCACGACGGCGTCCTCGAGAATCGCCGGATAGGCGCCGGCCAGCTCCCACGTCTTGAAGAACGGGGTCCAGTCGATGTAACGCCGCAGATCGTCGAGCGAATAGTCGGTCAACGTCTGGATGCCGGTCTCCCGCGGCGTACTGGGCCGATAGGCGCTCCAGTCGATGTGGAACTTCCGCCGCTGAGCTTCTTCCAGCGTAATGAGACGCTTCTTTGCGCTTCGCCCGGCGTAATTTTCCCGAATGCGGGCGTATTCCTCGCGAAACTCGGCGGCGTATGCATCTCGCTTGTCGGGGTTCAAGAGATTGCTCATCACCCCCACGCCTCGAGACGCGTCCAATACGTGAATCGTGGGGCCGCCGTACGCGCGCTCGATCTTCACCGCCGTGTGTACCTTGGAGGTCGTCGCGCCGCCGATCAGCAAGGGAATGGTGAAGCCCTCTCGTTCCATCTCCTTCGCGACATGAATCATCTCGTCGAGTGAGGGCGTGATCAGTCCGCTCAGGCCGATGACGTCGGCGTTTTCCTTGCGGGCGACGTCCAGGATCTTGCTGACCGGCACCATGACCCCGAGGTCAACAACGTCGTAGTTGTTGCATCCCAGCACGACGCCGACGATGTTCTTCCCGATGTCGTGCACGTCGCCCTTGACGGTTGCCATGACGATTTTGCCCTTGGTCTCTGCCTCTTCGCCGGCGGCGCGTTCCCGTTCGATGAATGGGATCAGGTAGGCGACGGCTTTTTTCATGACGCGGGCGCTCTTCACCACCTGCGGGAGAAACATCTTTCCGCTTCCGAACAGGTCGCCGACGACGTTCATCCCATCCATGAGTGGGCCCTCGATCACTTCGATGGGCCGGTCGAATGCACGGCGGGCTTCCTCGGTGTCTTCCTCGATGTAATCGAGGATTCCCTCGACCAATGCGTGCGCCAACCGTCCGGCCACCGGTAGCTTTCGCCACTCGTGGTCTTCCTTCGTCTTCTTCCCGTCTCCACGGTAGGTCTCGGCGATGGCGGTGAGACGGTCCGTAGCGTCGGCACGGCGATCGAACAGGACGTCTTCGACCGCGCTGAGCAGTTGTGGTGGGATGTCGGAGTACACCGTGAGCTGTCCCGCGTTCACAATCCCCATGTCCATGCCGGCTTGAATCGCATGGTACAGGAACGCCGAATGCATTGCCTCACGGATGGCGTTGTTGCCACGAAACGAGAAGGAGAGGTTGCTCACCCCACCACTGACCAATGCCCGGGGCAGCCGCTGTTTGATCTGTCGGCATGCTTCGATGTACGCGACGGCATAGCCATTGTGTTCCTCGATACCCGTGGCAACGGCAAAGATGTTCGGATCGAAGATGATGTCTTCCGCCGGCATCCCCACTTCCTCGGTGAGAATGCGATAGGCGCGTTCGCAAATCGCGACCTTTCGTTCGAGCGTGTCCGCCTGCCCCTCTTCGTCGAACGCCATGACGATGACCGCCGCGCCGTATTGCCGGACGCGGCGCGCGTGATCCTTGAAAACCGCTTCGCCCTCCTTGAGGCTGATGGAGTTGACCACGCCCTTGCCCTGAACGCATTTGAGTCCCGCTTCGATGATGTCCCATTTTGAGGAATCGATCACGATCGGCACACGGCTGATGTCGGGCTCGGCAGCGATGAGGTTCAAAAACGTCACCATGGTCTCCTTCGAGTCCAACATCCCCTCGTCCATGTTGACGTCGATCATCTGCGCCCCGTTCGCCACCTGCTGTCGCGCCACGTCTAATGCGGATTCGTAGTTCCCATCGATGATGAGCTTGGCGAAGCGGCTGGACCCGGTGACGTTGGTCCGTTCCCCAATGTTGACGAACAACAGATCGGGTCGGATGACGAGCGGCTCGAGACCGCTCAGGCGCGCGTACGGCTCGATCGTGGGGATGGGTCGCGGGCTGGCGTCCGCAACCGCGCGCGCGATCGCCGCGATGTGCGCGGGCGTCGTGCCACAACACCCGCCCACGATGTTGACGAATCCGCTTTGGGCGAACTCGCCCACGATCGCGGCCAGCGTCTCCGGAGACTCGTCGTACTCCCCGAACTCGTTGGGAAGACCGGCGTTGGGGTAACAGCTGACATACCGCTCGGCCACCTGTGAAAGCTCGTCGAGATACGGCCGAAGTTCCTTGGCCCCGAGAGCGCAGTTGAGGCCCACGCTCAACGGGTCGGCATGTCGAATGGAGTAGTAGAACGCCTCGGTCGTCTGGCCCGAGAGCGTCCGGCCGCTCGCGTCGGTGATGGTGCCCGATACCATGATCGGCGTGTCGAGACCGCGGCGTTCCAGCACGTTCATGATCGCGAACAGCGCGGCCTTGCTGTTCAGCGTATCAAAAATCGTCTCGACCAGCAGCAGGTCCACGCCACCTTCCAGAAGTCCGTCGGCCTGTTCGGCATAGGCGTCGACCATCTCGTCAAACGTGACACTCCTGAACCCCGGGTTGTTGACGTCGGGTGAGATGGAGCATGTGCGGTTTGTCGGGCCGAGACTGCCGGCGACGAACCGGGGCCGAGTGGCATCCTGATCGGTGAGCGCATCGGCCGCGCGGCGGGCGATACGCGCAGCCGCCACGTTGATGTCGTGGACGGACGCCTCCGTTCCGTAGTCGGCCTGCGAGATGCGGGTGCCGTTGAACGTGTTTGTTTCAATGATGTCCGCGCCCGCTTCGAGGAATGCCCGGTGAATCGCCTCGATGATTTTGGGCTGGGTAATGGACAACAGGTCGTTGTTGCCCTGGAGCGAGACCGGATGATCGCGATACGCATCGCCCCGGAAGTCCGCCTCCGCGAGCTGATACGACTGGATCATGGTCCCCATGGCGCCGTCCATGATGAGGATGCGGCGATCAAGCGCCTCCCGAAGGAGCCGAATGCGTTCGGCAGGTGGAATCGTCATGACCTGATCATATAAAAGAACCCCGTCGCTAAAGCACGCCGGGGCAGCTTTTTAGCGACTTGTTTAACGTGGCCGCAATATGCCGCAAATCACCACGGAATCAGTTGTGTGCGTCACAATCTACACGAGCAGGTGAACCGGCGAAAGTGAAGCCCTAGTCGGACCGGGGGGCTGACCCCACCCCGAGCATGGCGACCGCCTGCTCGAAACTGAGTCCCACGACGCGCAATCGTTTTCGTCGCCCAGTTGGTCCGGCCGCCATCAAAATCGCGTCTTTGGACAGGTTGAGCCGTTGCGCCAGGAACCGGATCAGTTCGCCGTTCGCGGCTCCATCAACTGGGGGTGCTTTGACACGGATCTTGAGGGCGTCACCGTGCCAACCGACGATCTCGGTTACCCGCGCCCGCGGCTGAACATGAACCGGCAGCGTAAACCCGCGAGATGTCCCGCGCCCCGTCACAGCACCGCCATCAGCCAACCCATCAGGAAACGAATCAAAAACCACGCGATGATCGGCGTGAAGTCGAAACGGCCGAATGGCGGAATGATTTTCCGAAGCGGTTCGACCGCCCAATCGGAGAGGATGTACGCGGGCCGCATCCATTTCGTGAACCGTCCCACCCCGAACCACGAACCGACCACCCGTACGAATATTGCAAGGAGGACGAGGTTGCCGCCGTAGTAGACGGCGATCCGCAGCAGCCCCGCTGGGCCGCGTTGCGTGGCAGACGACAGTTGACTCGCCTGGACGACGAGCCACTCGGCGAGCGTAACGCCGAGAATGCCCCCACCCACACCGATGCCGAGCAGCCACCACGGGGCGGTTTGTGGGTTGCCGCCGCGCCGGAGAATCCAACTCTCGATCGGATCGATGAACGCGTCGGTGAATCTGCGGATTCGCTGGCCGGCGTAGCCGAACGGATTGATCCGGCGGGTGCGGACGGCCCACGACCCGAGGGCCACGAACGCGAATAACACGAACACGGCGAAGGCGCCGATTCGAATCAACGGCAGCAGTTCCACTCAGCCTGGTCCTCCGGAAACACGCACAGCGGTCACCTGGCGCCTCGGGCGGGTATTCAATGAATCAATCTTCACAGGATCTAATAATACAGCTTACGACGCGGTAGTTAGCGTTTGGTTCACCTGGTTCGTCTGGTTCAGACGACTGTGAGGTGGTTCATGCGCGCCGAGTCCAAGCGTGTCTTGCTGGGGGGGCTGTACGCCAGCCTCATCGGGTATGGCACGGCAGTCGTGGTCGTGGCCGCGATCAATGTCCTCGCCGGCCGTTCGCCGTTCCATACCGCCGCACTCTTTGGATCGGTGCTGTTCTACGGTCTCGAAGACCCCGCGCGGCTTCACGTTGCCGCCGCTCCGGTGCTCGCATACAACATGTTACACATGTTGGTGTTTTTGGGCCTCGGGTTTCTCGCATCGTGGTTGGTGACGCTTGCCGAGAAGTACCCCACGGCGCAGTACTTTGTGCTCGTCGTGTTGGTGGCCGTGGGATTTCATGTATTCGCCGGGTTGTTGTTCTTTGCGAGCCCGTTGCTGGGAAACGGCGCGTGGCTCGTTGTGGGAATCGGAACCCTCGCCGCCGCGGCGACGATGGGCTGGTACCTGTTCCGGCTCCATCCCGCTCTGCGCCGAGAACTCCGCGAAATCCCCATGGGAGACGCTCCGTGACGGCTCGGAAGAGTCACGCCGCTCGAGCTTACGTCAGCGCCGCACCAACCAACCTCTCTTGCTCCGCAAGATGTTTCTTGAGGAATCCCTCGGC
>JBFIZG010000015.1:0-22116 GCA_041604955.1 Gemmatimonadales bacterium
AGCAAACATCCAACATTCAACATCCAACGTTCAACATCCAACAGCGCCACTCTCGTTTGAATTGGATGTTGGATGTTGGATGTTCGATGTTCGATGTTGGACGTTCGATGTTCTGCTAGCGTTCCGCCATCGTCCGCTCGATCTCACGCACCGTTCGCGGCGCCCCAGCAGACAGGTTTTCGTAACCGTCTTCCGTCACCAGAATCATGTCCTCGATCATGATGGCGATGTTCTGATCCGGGATGTACAGCTTCGGCTCCACGGTGAATACCATGCCCGGTGCGAGTGGCATGGAGTAATCGCGGCCGTCTAGCGCGTCGAGCCCAATGTGGTGGCCCAGATCGCGGACGCCGATTCCCCGAGCGCCACTGTAGCGGGTGAATTCCCCTTCGCGAGCCAAATAGTACGTGGGCGACGGCATGACGCCCCACACTCCCTCGGCCCCCATCCGGTCGATGTCTTCGAACTCCTCGAACCCGTATTTCCGGAAGACACCCGCCGCCGCCCTCACGACGTCGATCATCATCACGCCGGGCCGGATCGCCGCGAGCGCCGTTTCCTGCGCCTCCAGCACGATCTCGTAATAGTACCGCTGCCGCGGGCCGAACCGCCCCGACACGGGAATCGTGCGGCAGATGTCGGAGGCATACATGCCGTATTCGGCCGCGCCGTAGTCGATGAACAACAGCTCACCGGCCTCCATAATGCGATCGTCGAAGTCGTATGACTCGGAGCGAAGAGGGTAGAGCGTCATGGAGGCGGGGCCCGACGAAACGATGGGACCAAACGATGCCCGGGGTGCGCCTTGCCGCTTCCACACGGCTTCCATCAGTCCCGCCACCGCGAGGTCGTTCATGCCGGGGCGGACCGCCCGCATCGCCTCGATCAGTCCGGCGACGCTGATCTCGGCGGCGTGCCGAAGCAGGGCGATCTCGTGCTCGTCCTTGATGATTCGCATGCGCCGGATGAGCGGCGTCACGTCGTGAATGTCCGTCCTGGAAAAGCGGTCGTGGATGGCCTGTTCGAATTGCTGTCGCACTGTTGTTGGCGCCGCGATCCCGGGTGGGGCGTATGGGGCGTCTCCGTCGCGGGCCAAGTAGATCGTGCGTCGCTTCCCAACGAACTCGTCCAGACGCGTGACGAACTCGTCAAGCGAATAAGTCTCGCTGATTCCGGTCGCGCGTTGGGCACCGGCTCCTGGCGCCAACCGGTCGACCGGAAGATTCCAGGCGGCGCGGCGAAGCCGGTCGTCGTCCAACGAGTACTGCGCACCGGCGAACTGAAACGAGTCGGGTAGAAACAGCGCCTCGCGGATGCCGGTGTCCGTCTGTTGCATGACGAGAATGGCGTACGGCGAGTGGACGCCGGTTAGGTAGAAGAAATTGGGATCCTGTCTTCCGGAACCTCCACTCCGTATCAAGTACGCTCCCGGCACAATGACGGGGGCGTCGCCAACCTGCCCGAGGAGGTGTGCGCGGCGGCTCGCGAACACTTCCGGTGGAACCGTTGTATCGGGTTGTGCAGCGAGGGCGAGCGGTGCGGTGAAGAGCAGTGTCGTCAGGATGGCGACCGGCACCGGGCGAGCGGCATTCGGATCGATTGGCATGGTTCCGTACCGCGGTTTCGAGATGAAGTGTTCGACGTCGGTACCAAAAGCCCCGGAGTCAGACCCCGGGGCTCGAATTCCGTGTCGCGTGAGCGTTGTTCGTTATCCCTTGGCCTTCGAGAAACGATCCGCCACTTCCTTCCAGTTCACGACGTTCCAGAACGCGGAGATGTAGTCCGGGCGACGGTTCTGGTACTTCAGGTAATATGCGTGCTCCCATACATCGAGCCCGAGGATGGGTGTCATCCCCCTCATGAGGGGGCTGTCCTGGTTGGGCGTGCTCTCGATGATGAGTTTGCCGTCGGTGACGACGAGCCACGCCCACCCGCTGCCAAAGCGGGTCGCCGCCGCGTTCGAGAACTGCTGCTTGAACTGATCGAAGTCTCCGAACGTCTTGTCGATGGCACCGGCCAGGTCGCCACCGGGCACTCCGCCCGCCTTGGGCGCCATGATCTGCCAAAACAAACTGTGGTTTGCGTGTCCGCCGCCGTTGTTGCGAACCGCGACCCTGATATTCTCCGGAACGCTGTCGAGGTCGGCGATGAGCGACTCGACGCTCAACTTTCCGAGGTCCGGGTGCTTTTCGAGGGCGCCGTTCAGTTTGGTAACGTACCCCTGATGGTGTTTCGAATGATGGATCTCCATCGTGCGGGCGTCGATATGAGGTTCCAAAGCGTTGTACGCGTACGGTAAAGCGGGTAGTTCGTGGGCCATGACAACGGGCTCCTTGGTTATCGGCATTGTAGGGGCTCCTTTCCTGAACCCGGCTCCAGTGTTAAATCGGTTCGGTCAGACTCATAATTACTCACTCGGGGCGGGCTAGGACAAGGCCGCCACGAACACTGTGCAGCCCGTCTCACCTTGGAGAAATACATGAGCGGACAGCCATCCGCGCTTCCCGCAGTCGGGCAGACTGCGCCAGGCTTCGTCCTGCCCTCGACAACAAACCACGCTGTCGACCTCACGTCGTTCCAGGGCAAATCGAATGTCTTGCTTGCCTTCTTCCCCGCGGCGTTCACGGGGGTGTGCACGGCGGAGATGTGCGAGTTGAGCCGGGATCTCCCCAAATTCCAGAGCGCGAACGGAACGGTCTTGGGCATCAGTGTTGACTCCATCCCTTCGCTCCTGGAGTTCCAGGCCAAGAACGGGATCACGATCACTTTATTGAGTGACGTCAGGAGAGAGGTGACCCGGAAGTATGGGGTCTTGAACGAGGAATACTTCTGCGCCGAACGATCGTATTTCCTCGTTGGCACAGACGGCAAGATCAAATGGCGGCACGTCGAGCGGGACCTTGGGGAGAAGCGGGAGAACGGAGAGCTGCTCAAGCAACTTGCCCGGTTCGGCTAACGACCAAACCCAGGAGGGCCCATTGCGCCATCTCGTGCTTGCGGCAGCGGTCGCGCTCATCGTCCCTAGTTCCTCGGTCGGCCAGGAGACGGACGGCCGGACGCGACTGCTGGAAGATCTGAATTGGATCACCATGGGAGCACTCGTGCCGGACTCGGTTCAGACGGTGTTGCTCCCGGCCGGTACGCTCGAGCCGCATGGTGTCGTCAACAACGGCGCCGACAACACGGTTCCGTACGAGCTGGCGATTCGGCTGGCGTCACGGGTCAACGCATTGGTGGCGCCGACTATTCCGTATGGCGTCACGACCACGCTCGGCGAGTATCCCGGAACGTTTGGGATCGGCCCGGAGACGTTCGAAACATATGCGTACGAGGTGCTCACCGGACTCGCGGAAATCGGGTTTCGGAATATCGTGGTGCTGAACGGGCACGGGCCGAACGGCCCGCCGCTCCGGAATGCCGCCAATCGCGTATGGCAGGAGTCGGACAGCCGTCTGCTCGTGACTGACTGGTGGGCGCTCACTGCCGATCTCGTCGAAGAAGTGTACGGTTCCCAAGGCGGCCACGCGGGGAACAATGAAACCGGGGCGGTGCTGGCGGTTCGGCCGGATCTGGTGCACGAAGAGTTGTACACGGGGCCGGCGATGACCACGCCGCGTGGCACGGGGTGGACCGCCTACCCGTTTCCCTCGTCGGTGCTCTTGTATCGAGCGGGGGAGGGATATCCCGACTTCGACCGCGCAAAGGCAACGCGCTACTTTGAAGGCGTGGTGGACCGGTTGGCCTCGCTCATCGCCGACGTCGTGGGGAAGTGGGATGCCGCCGGCTTGTAACACTCCGTAAGGCCCGGCGACCTGCGCCATTCGTCGAGCGCGGGCCCGGGGATGTGGGCGACTTGCGCGTGAAGTACGCGTCATGCACTGGCGTTATACGTCCCGGGAAGGGCCGATGGTGCCAAGCACGGCCGGCGGCGCTGCTTGTGGGTCCTCCGCGACACACCTACGTTGTCGATCATGACCAAACCCGACGCGAATCGTCAGACCGAGTTCGTCCCGGCGACCGGGGCGTCCGGCGCCGCGTCGGCGAACATCACGACTCTCGGACTGATCGCCGAGATCGCGGTTCTCTTGCAGCACGGCGCGACGACAGAAGACGTACTCACCGGGGTCGCGTCGGCCTTGAATCGCGCCTGGCGAAACGACAGTTGCCGGGTGTGGGTGTCGGGATCGGTGGGCTTACGCTACAGGGCATACTCGGGCCGAGGTGTGGCGCCGCCCTCACCCGAGGCAGCGGAGGCGATCTCGACGAGGGCAGTACCGGGAGAGGCATATGATGAGGTGCGCGATCTCCGGCGTCTCTGGTTACCGTTGACACATCGGGGAGATCGCGTCGGCCTGCTGGAAGCTTCGGTGCCGGGTGGTCCCGAGACCGAGTCGTATCGGCAGGTCGCCGAAATCGTCGCGGGGATGCTCACGCCGGTTGTGGCGTTCGCCCGTGCATCGGGTTCCATGCCTGGTGCGAGCTCCTCAGGGTCCGCCGCGCATGTCCTAACGTCTGAGATCGTTGATTCGCTTCCGTTCGGTCTGTACGTCATCGACCGAGACTATCGCGTGTTGACCTGGAACCGTCATCGGGAGTCGGGGACGCTGGTCGACAAGGACCATGCGGTGGGTCGTTCGATCTTCGATGTGCTCCGCCGACTGCCTCGAGATCGGTTACGAAGCGAGTTCGATTCGGTGTTTCGGACGGGTCGGGCGGAGCAGGTGGACGTGGAGTCGACGCACACCGGAGAACCGCGGCACCATCGCATCACGAAGGTGCCGCTCCGCGTCGGCGACGGGGAGGTCTCCCATGTCATCACGATTGCCGAAGATCTCACCGACTGGATGTCCGTGCAAAAGCAGCAGGTTGCCCTGGCGGAAAAACTGGGCGCCGTCGGCCAACTCGCCGCCGGCGTGATGCACGAGCTCAACAATCCGCTTGCCACTATCGGGGCGTGTGTCGAGGCATTGTCGGTGCGAAGCCCGGGACTCTCCGATTCGGTCCGGACGGTGTTCGAAGAGTATCTTCGCATCATCGACTCGGAACTCGACCGCTGCAAGTCGATCGTCGACGGCCTGCTCGACTTCTCGCGACCGACGTCCCGAGCAAAGCGGCTCTGCGATGCCAATCAAATCGTGGATGACGCGCTCTTTCTAGTGAAGCACCACGACAAGTTCCGGCATATTCAGCTCGAGCGACAGCTCACCGACGGGTTGCCGTGGATCGAGGCGAACACCGAACAGCTCATCCAAGTCTGCGTCGCGCTGATGTTGAATGCGATCGATGCCATGCAACGAACGGGCGTGCTGACGATCACGACGGAACGCAATCCGGAAAACGAGCACGAGATCGTCGTGCACGTGTCGGACACCGGCGTGGGGATTCCCAAGGAAGATCTTCCCAAGCTCTTCGAGCCCTTTTTCACGTCGAAGCAGCCCGGTCAGGGGACCGGGCTCGGATTGGCGATCTGTTACAGCATCGTGGCGCAGCACGAGGGCCGCATTCTCGTCGATTCCATCGTTGATCAGGGCTCGACGTTCAGCGTCTTTCTGCCGGTGGCGTCCCGTAAGGAGTAGTCGTGAAAGTACTCGTGGTCGAGGATGATCCGACCGTCGGTCAGTTTGTGCAGCGAGGCCTTGAAGAGCAGCTCATTCAGGTCGACCTCATCGACGATGGCGCCGAAGGTCTGGATCGCGCATCCCGCGGCGAGTACGACGTCATCGTGTTGGATTTGCGGCTCCCGAGCATGAGTGGCGCAGAAGTGCTCCGGACGCTCCGCGACCGGGGCATCTCGACGCCCGTCCTCGTCCTCACCGCGCAGGATGCGGTCGAATCCAAGGTGAAGGCGCTCCGGATCGGGGCCGATGATTACGTCACCAAACCGTTTGCGTTCGAGGAGCTGCTGGCGCGGGTGGAGGCGCTTGGGCGCCGCCCCGCGGAGATCGCGTCGCCGGTGTTCACGATCGGAGACTTACATGTGGATACGGCGAAACACGAAGCGCGGCGGGGCGGCATGTCGGTCGATCTCACCCCAAAGGAGTATTCGGTGCTCGAGTACCTCGCGCGGAACCAGGGGCGCGTCCTCTCCCGCACGATGATCACCGAGTACGCTTGGGGGTATCATTTCGATCCGGGTACGAACATCGTCGATGTCGTCATCAACCGACTCCGGAAGAAGGTCGACCACGGGTTCGACGACAAACTGATTCACACGGTACGGGGCGTCGGCTACGTGTTGAGAGAGTAAGATGCGCACGACCCGATCGAGTCTCACGGTTTGGTATACGGCGGCCATGGCCGCCACGCTGGTCGCGTTTGGCACGGTCCTGTACCTGGTCGAACGCCCGGACGCCTATGTCGGTCTCGACGCCGGGTTGCGACGCGAGGCAGACGTCGTGGCGGCCGTTCTCACCGATGCGTTCCGATCGCAGGACTCGGTGATCGTAGAAGTCGACCCGCGCAGTGGGTCGGCGCAGTTAGTCGTATCGGCGCCGGCGACGGCCGCATCCCCCGACGTTGCGACACTCCTCGAGTCGATTCCCGATTACGTAATGGTTTTGGGCGCCCGCGACGAACCCCCGTTGTTTCTCTCCGAGAATCCCCGCGACGATCAGCTGTACGCTCAGCTCACCGCCCTCGCCGACACCGCCCGCATACTGCTGCCACAGGGGGGTCATGGAACTGCGAATTTGGGATCCGGTCTCGGCGACCTGCGGTTTTATGTGCGTCCCATCGAATCAGCTGGCGACGAGGTGCGGGCCGTTGTCGCCGGCGTCTCGGTCGAGGGACTCGCGCTCAGACCGGAGCGGCTGCTCTCGGCGATGGTCCTCATCGCGCCACTCATCCTGTCCGCGTCGCTGGGACTCGGATATGTCCTGGCGCGGCGCACGCTCCGGCCGGTGGACCAGATCGTCGACGAGGTCCAGGCGATCTCGGATGGTCGGAGTCTCCACCGCCGCCTCGCCGAGCCGGTGGCGGACGACGAGGTGGCGCGTCTGACCACGACCCTCAACCAAATGCTCGCGCGGCTCGAAAACAGCTTTGCTACGCTCCGACGGTTCACGGCGGATGCGAGTCACGAGCTCAAAACGCCCCTCACGGTCCTCAGGGCCGGCGTCGAGAGCACGATGACCCATCCCAAAACACCGCCGGAGGTGATGGCGCTGCTCGAGGAGACGTTGATTGAGGTGAAGCGGATGACGGAGCTAGTCGATTCGATGCTCACGCTGGCCCGCGCGGAAGAAGGCCGATCCCCGCTCCATCTCGAGGAGGTGGATCTACGCGAGACGCTTGGGGATTTGGCCGAGACGGCGGGCATGCTTGGGGAGCAAGCGCATGTCGACGTCTCGGTGGCGGTTCCGGACGAACCACTTGTTGTCTCGGTGGATCCCAGCAGGATCCGGCAGCTGCTCATGAACCTCGTCACGAATGCCATCAAGTACACGCCGGCCGGAGGACACGTCTCAGTCGAGTCGGCGACCCGAAACGGTTCCGTTGTTCTCACGGTGCGGGACTCCGGCGTCGGGATTGCGTCGGGCCACTTGCCGCATGTCTTCGATCGGTTTTGGCGCGCGGATCTGGCACGGAGTCGAACGGGACAGCGACCCGGCGCCGGGCTGGGGCTCGCCATCTGCAAGTGGATTGCCGAGGCCCACGGTGGTCGCATCGAGGTGCAGAGCCGAGTCGGGCACGGGACAACCATGACGGTGAAACTCCCGGTGCGAGAGCCCGACGGGGTCTAGCGGATCGTCTTTTTGCGGGATATGATGAAAGATTGCCGCCCGGTTTTTGGGGCGGCGGGCGTGCGTGAACGCGCGAAACACGCCACATTGCACGTAACTCGTTTGTCATGGAATTGTAATCTTACACCCATGGGGATGTCAGTCAGGGTCGTGCATCCCGGGGTATCATTGAGGTGAGTTCAACCGCTGCCGGAGGTTCTGGTGTTTGACAATCTCATTGTGTCGAATCCCGAGAAACAAGGTGTGGGGGGGAAGCTTTCGGCGTCGAGCGTGTCGATGATCGTCCATGGGGTGATCCTGACGTTGGCAGTTGCGGCGACGATGAAGGCCAGTGAGGTGGTTCAAGAAGTGGCGACCGATACGACGATGGTCTTCATTACGGAGCAGGAGGAGCCGGAGCAGGAAGAGGAGAAGCCGCCTCCGCCGGAGATCGTCACCCTCAATCCGCCGCCGAAGGGCTTCCAAACGCTGGCGGCACCGATCGACATTCCGACCGAGATCCCTCCGATCGACCTCAACGAACGCTTCGATCCCCGTGACTATTCCGGTGAGGGTGTCGAGGGCGGTCTCTTCGAGGGCGTTGAAGGCGGAACGGGGCCGGTCGACTTGGCTCAGGTCTTCGCCGAGGCGGTCGTCGACGAGGTGCCGGAGCGCATTTCCAGCCCGCCGCTCGAGTATCCGCGCATGATGCGGCAGGCGGGCATAGAGGGGAACGTCGTTCTCCAGGCCGTTGTGGATACGACCGGTCGCGTCGAGGCGGGAAGCGTCCGGGTCGTGAGCTCGACTCATAAATCATTTGAAAGCTCTGCTCGCACGCTGCTCGAGAAGAGTCTTTTTCGGCCGGGCCGGGTTCGCGGCACACCCGTCCGGGTGTTGATTCAGATTCCAGTGACGTTCAACCTACAAGGGCGTTAACCGAAGTTCGTATTGTGCAAGCCCATAACTTTCGACCTCAAGTTCGGTAAAGGGGGCCAAAAACTCTCATGGAGCTATCTCTATTACAACTGTGGCATGAAGCGGGGACGTTCGCGCGTGGCATCATCATCACCCTGCTCATCATGTCCGTCATCTCGTTGGGCGTTGGTGCGGCCAAGTGGTGGCGTTTCCGGAAGAGCACGCGCGCGACGCGGAAGTTCGCGCCCGAATTCGCTCGCTTCCTCCAGGAGGAACAGCTCGACGAGGCCATCGAACTCGCCGAGAACCAGAAGATTTCGCACGTCGCCCGCGTCTTGGGCGAAGCGCTCGCCGAGGTCAAACCATTGTTGCGCGACCGGGCGACGATCACCAGTGGTGATATCAACTCCGCCGAACGGGCGGTCGAGCGGCAAATGCTCATTCTTCTCGCTGAGCTGAAGCGCGGTATGGCGGTGCTGGCGACGGTTGGTGCGACGGCTCCGTTCGTGGGCCTGCTCGGCACCACGATGGGCGTCGTCAACTCCTTTACTGGAATGGCGCTCACGGGGTCCGGCGGTCTTGCGGCGATCTCCGCGGGTATCGCTGAGGCGCTCGTAGCAACGGCCATCGGATTGGGTGTCGCCATTCCTGCGGTGTGGATGTACAACTACTTCCAAACGCGGATCGAGAATCTCACGGTCGAAATGACCTACACGTCGAAAGAGCTCATCGACTTCCTGATTAAGAGCGTCGGGAGCGAGTTCGGTCGCTCGATCTTCACGAAGGAGTTCAAGGCTCAACAGGCCGCGCAGGGTCCGATCAATCAATAGGACTTACGAGACCGCTTTTCATAAGGAGACGTTCCGATGGGTTTAGCAGTAGGCGACCAGGGCGAAGTCAAGTCCGAGCCTAACGTCATCCCGATGATCGACGTGATGCTGGTGTTGCTGATCATCTTCATGATCGTCACGCCGGTCATTTCCTCGGGCATGCAGGCCAAGATGCCGATGGGGAGGAACATCGAATCGGAACCCGAGGAAGACCTCGACGTGGTGTTGGGTATCGACAACCGGGGGGATTACTTCTTGGATCCTGGCGACGGGACGGTCAGACCGGTGCGACGGGACTCCCTCGAGTCCTATCTGACGCAAGTATTCGATTCGCGGACGAAGGACAAGATTCTGTACTTCAAGGCGGACCAGAACCTCGACTATGGCGCTATTCAGGATGCGGTCGAGATCGCTCGTTCTGCGGGTGTTCGCGTGTTGGCCGCGGTGACCGAAGAGCCGGCGCGAGGCCTGATGGCCGCCGGTCGCGAAGGGGGTTGAAGTCATGGCTGGCGGAATCAAGAGTAACTTCGACGAACCCAACGTGATCCCGATGATCGACGTCATGCTCGTGCTCCTGATCATCTTCATGATGCAGGTGCCGTTGCAACGGAAGGCGATGCGAGTTCAGGTCCCGCCGGAGCAGCAGCAGTCCAGTCAAGACGCCGGACCGAGCAACCAAATCGTCCTGGTGCTCGGCGAGGATGGCTCGTATTCGGTGAACAACGACACGATGCCGAAAGGAGCGCTCGACGCGCACCTCCACGGTATCTACGACAACCGGCCGGCCAAACTCATCTTCGTGAAGGCAGGCCGGAACCGGAAGTACCAAGAGGTGATTGAAGCCATGGACATCGCGCGCGGCGCGGGTGTCCAAGTTGTTGGCTTCACGCCCAAGGAGGCTGAGGCGGAAGGACAGTAACACCCCTCAAGTGAGGCGCAGCGACGGGCGCGGGAGCCGAAACAGGGAGGCTTTCGCGCCCGTTAGTGTATAGTGGGATGAGTATGAAACACCGTCCGCCCGTCCCGACTCTGGTGGTGCCCCGTCCCGGCAGGCAATTCGGTCGGGGGATCGTCGGATCGGTCCTGATTCACGGCCTCGTGGTGGGCGCCCTGGTGATCGGAGCCGGGGTGTCCGACGAGGTGTTCCGTTCCATCGGCACGGAAGGTCCGCTGGGCGGTGGTGGTGGGGGAGGCGGGTCGCGCATCTCCTACATCGAGCTGCCGTCGTTTTCGACGGCTCAGGCCCCAGCCCAAGTATCGGCACCGGAACCCACGCCGGCAGCTGAACTGCCGATCGCCCGGCTCGATGTCAAATCCGTTCCCATCCAAACCACCCCCCTCGCCGTTCGCTCGTTGGGCACGGTCGTCACGTCCGTTCGGCTGGGCGTCGGAGCGGGATCCGGTGGCGGGCCCGGTACCGGTACGGGAACCGGTGGTGGAATCGGGAGCGGGGACGGCACCGGCGTCGGGAGCGGGACAGGACCCGGCACGGGGGGGGTGGGGAACGACGGGTTCCCGCCACAACCGCGTCACGTGCTGCTACCACCGGAGGCGCCGAAATCCATCAAGGGGCGAGAGTTCCACGTGCGCTTTTGGATCGACGAACTCGGTAGGGTGACCAGGGTCGAGGAAGATCCGCGCATCGAAGATGCTGGATACCGCAAGCGGTTTCTCGAACGGATGCATCAATTCACGTTTTATCCCGCGCGGACTAGCGCAGGCGCGCCGGTACGTGCAGACTTCGTCATTCCGATCACGCCGTAGTTGACGACACTTTTCGTACAAGGAGACGCTCCCGGGTGAACCGTGTCTGCCCCTGCCGCACGGCGTTGATTCTTTGCGCGCTGGCCTCAGGAGTGAGCGTCGCCGCACCCGCACAGGAGATCGAGATCCAGGGTCCGGACGCGATCTTGCGTGGGATCTCCTTTCCGCTCACGGTGACGACGCCGCGCATCGTCGAGGCCCGCCCGATCACCATACTTTTGGCGGACGGTACCGAAGTCGCGCAGACGATGTCCGCGCCCCTCGGTGCCGTGACCGTTCAGGGGATCACGGTGACTGGCCGAGACCAGCTGCCGGTGCGAATCACTGTCGGTGCGGACAGGTTTGAGTTTTCGGAACCCCTCGTGCCGGGGTGGGTGAGCCTGCTGCCTCCGCTCATCGCGATCGCGCTTGCGCTGGTGTTTCACGAGGTTGTGACGAGTCTGTTCGTGGGCGTGTGGATTGGGTGCCTCTTTCTCGCCGGCTACAATCCGTTTGCCGCGCTGTTGATGACCGTCGAGCGGTACGTCACACCGGCGCTTGCCGACGCGGAACACACCGCCATCGTCGTGTTTTCCCTTCTGCTGGGCGGCATGGTCGGCGTCCTCGGCCGATCCGGCGGGACGCAGGCGATCGTGGACGTCGTGCGACCGCTGGCGACATCGAGACGGCGTGGGCAGCTCGCAACATGGGCAGCCGGACTCGCGATCTTCTTCGACGACTACGCCAACACGTTGATCGTCGGAAACACGATGCGTCCGCTGACGGACAAACTCAAAATATCCCGCGAGAAACTCGCGTACATCGTCGACTCTACTGCGGCTCCGGTGACGGCGATCGTCTTCGTGTCGACGTGGGTAGGCTATGAGATCAGCTTGATTGGTGACGGGCTCCGTTTGGCCGCGGAACAAAACGTGGGCAACGCCGCCCTCGTGAATCAACTCACGTCGGCGTCACCGTTCGACATTTTCATTCGTTCCATTCCCCACCTGTTCTACCCGATTCTGGCCATTTTTGCCGTGGCGCTGTTCGCCGCGAGCCGGCGGGATTTTGGCGCCATGCTGAAAGCGGAACAGCGGGCCGTTTCCGGCGGCGGCGTGTTCCGCCCGGGGGCGCAGCTCGCGGCCGACACCGAAGGCGAAGTGGCGGCTGCGCCCGACGGGGTACCACTCCGCTGGTGGAACGCGGCGGTCCCGGTCATCGTCGTTGTCGTCACGGTACTCGCGGGCTTGGTGTATACGGGAACCCAGAGCCTCGATGTCGGTGAGGCTCGGACCCTCCGCAACATCTTTGGGAACGCCGATCCCTTCGTCACACTCCTCTGGGGATCGCTGCTCGGGTGTGTCACCGCAATCCTGCTCGCCGTCGGCCAGCGGATACTCTCGCTGAGGGATGCCATCTCCGCCTGGGTGGGCGGCGTCCGGGCGATGGTGCTCGCCGTCGTGATCCTCGTGCTGGCATGGTCGCTCGGTGAGATCACCAGCTCCCTATCCACGGCGTCATACCTTGCCGGCATCATCTCCGATCGCCTGCCGCTCGCGTTGATTCCGACCACCGTGTTCGTCGTAGCCGCGCTCATTGCCTTTGCGACGGGAACGTCGTGGGGGACCATGGCGATATTGATTCCGTTGGTGATTCCGCTGTCGATAGCCTTGGGCGCGAATCTCGACGGCGGCGCAGCGACTACCGCATTTGTCGGTGGGATCGCGTCCGTCTTGGCCGGATCGATCTTCGGCGATCACTGTTCGCCGATCTCCGACACCACGGTCCTCAGCTCGACGGCGTCGGGGTGCGACCACGTGGACCACGTACGAACACAGTTACCGTACGCCCTGCTCGTCGCAGTCGCGGCGATCTTCTTGGGAAGCCTTCCGACAGCGGCGGGCTTGTCACCTTGGCTCTCGATCCTGCTGGGCGCCGTTGGGATCTTTCTGTTCGTGTGGTTCGTCGGGAAACCGGTCGATCAACCGGCTTCGGGCTGAATTATTCCAACAGCGTTGCAGCGAGGCTGAGGGCCCCCCGCACCGGGTCCACGGCTCGACTCGTCACCACGGCTCGCGGCACGAGCGTCTGTAACTGCTCGTAGAGGGCGGACCTGACCGGGGAACCGCTCGCGAGCACGCTTCCCGCAAGAGCCACCGTAATTTCTGGCTCGTCAAATCGATGCGCCAATGCCTCGGCGAGACGGGCGAGTTCCAGCGCGGCCTCGCTCACCAGGGCACGGGCCACCGAATCTCCTTCATCGGCCACGCGGCACACCGGGAGCGCCAGTGAGGCAACTGTTTCACGGTCTGCGAGGTGGGCCCAGCGGACGAGTTCATCCAGCGTCAGGGTGTTTGTGAATGACTGAATCGCTTCCGTCAGCGACGTGGCTGCGCCGCGATTGTCTGCCGCCCGGGTCACGGCACCGAGCGCTGCTCGCCCAAGCGCGTACCCGCTTCCCTCGTCTCCGAGCGCCGGCCCGAGTCCACCCGAGCGGCACAAGTTGCCTCGGGGGTCCCGCGCGAACGCCACCGACCCCGTGCCCGCGAGAACGAGAATGCCGGGCGCGCCGCTGGGAAACGCGTCCTCCAGCGCAATCTCACCGTCCGTGACGACGGTGAAACGTGTTTCGCCGCCGATCCGTTGCTCGAGCGCCGTCGTGAGGGCAGCTCGTTCTTCCGGCCGGCCGACGCCAGCGGCGCCAACAGCGAGTGCGTCAACTCCATGTTTTCCGGCGGCCTGCAACGTCTCGTTCAGCGTGTCGACGATGTGAGACGCGGCCGTCTCGATGTTATCGGGCCGTACGGCGGCGGCCGGCCCGGTGCGGCGTATGAGGCTCGTCATCGAACGGCTGGAGACGACGCATTCCGTGTGCGAGCCCCCGGCGTCGACACCGCCGAGTGCCGTCATGCGGGCTTCACGAGACCCCGGATGAACGATGAGAAAAGTCCCGCCATCATCGTGATTACGAGTCCAAGCGGCACGTACCAGGGCCACGCAAGCCCGTCAAAGGGCCCCGGTTTGCCAAACACGATCACGAGCATGGCCACGGTCGCCACCGTGATGGCCGTGATCGCATCCGTCTGCGTGGCGCGCCGAACGGACCCACCCAACACGTAGATTCCCAGCAAACCGCCGTAGGTGATGGACGCGATCGACAAGACCAGTTCGACGACGGGTTGATCGGTCGATCGGAACGAGAGGGCGCCCGCGACCAAGACGACCGCCCACCCGAGGGTTGCGAACCGGCCGACCGTGAGCAGGTGACGCGGTTCGTGGCGGCCCGTCAAGGGTGCATAGAAATCGTGCGTTGCAGCCGAAGCGAGCGAGTTGAGCGACGAGCTCACCGTGCTCATCGCGGCAGCCAGGATGCCGGCGATGACGAGGCCTGACAAACCCACGGGAAGACTATCGACCACGAACCGCGGGAACAGTTGGTCGCCGGCAAGTGAGGGATCGTCTGCGCCCGCCGCCCACAGGGCAGTCCCGACGAGTAAGAAAACGGCAAACTGCACGATTACGAGAATTCCCGAACCCACGAGGGCGCGTCGCGCGTCACCCAGGGCGCGCGTCGCGAGCAGACGCTGAACGATCAGATGGTCGGTCCCGTGCGACGCGGCCGAGAGCAACGCCCCGCCGATCAGGCCGCTGGCGAAGGTGTACGTCTTGGTAAAAGAGAAGCTCCAGTCCACGGTCTCGAGTTTGCCCGCGTCGCGGGCCGCGGCGAACGTGGGGCCGATTCCGCCGGCGAGATCAGACGCAATCCACAGCGTGGCGGCCCCCGCCACGACGTAGAGCCCCATCTGCATCACGTCCACCCAGATCACGGCTTTGATCCCTCCGGCCCACGTGTACGCCAGCGTCACGGCAGCGACCAGGATGATGCTCGCTGGGATGGACCACCCCGTTACGATCGACAACGGGATCGCCGTGGCGAAAACCCGTACACTGTCGCCGAGGGCGCGGATCGACATGAACACCGCAGACGCCACCTTGCGGGTGCCGGCGCCGAATCGGGTTTCCAGTCTCGCGTATGCGGTCTCCTGCTCCCCACGGAAATATCCCGGAAGCAACCACACCGATACTGCGACGCGGCCCACGAGATATCCGAGTGGTAGCTGAAGAAACGTGAGATCGCTCCGCGCACCGACTCCGGGAATGGAGATGACGGTGAGCGCCGAAGTCTCCGTCGCGACGATGGAAAGCATGACGGCCCACCACGGGAGGGAGTGCCGTCCCAGAAAGTAGTCCTCCGCATCGTGTTGCCGCCGGGTGAAATGAGCGCCAATCGCAACGACGGCTGCGAAGTAGGCGAACATGACGGCGAGATCGATGCCGTTCACGGACTACCCACTGACGGGCGATTCACTCGGAACTCCATGGAGCGGCTGAGGTTTCGAATCACGGGTCAGGGAAGGTTGGCCGCATCATCACGTGACCGTCGTGCGTGCCCGTGTCGTCGCTGCGGCAAACGTCAGTGACGGACACGAAAAAACAACGGCCCGCGAACCGCAGGCCGTTGTTTGTTCTGGTCGGGAGGGACCCAATGGGTCAGGCGGAGAACGACTCGCCGCAGCCGCATCCACCGGTGGCGTTGGGGTTCGAGAACGTGAACCCGGACGCTTGCATGGTGGAAACGTAGTCGATCGTGGTGCCTTGCAGATACTGCCCACTGAACGGGTCGACAAAGAGCCGAAGCCCATGCTGGTTGACCACGATGTCGTCTTCCATTGCCGTGTCGGCCAGTTCCAACGAGTATTTGAATCCGGAGCACCCGCCAGGCGTCACGGAAACGCGGAGCCCGCCGGATTCGTGAGAGATTTTTTCCGCCTCCATGAACTGTCGCACTTGCCCCGCAGCGTTTTCCGTGAGGCTGAGCGAGACGGTCATTTCGGGTCGTTGTGTTGCGCTCATTCTTGAATCCTCCTACACCCTCGAAAGCTAGACACCGGAATCTGTAGTGTCAACGAATGGTGTCGCAAACGTGTGCCGCGCAATGATGTCTGTGGCCTCAGTCCGAGACAGTGTTGCGTGTCACCAACGCTCGATTGCGGCTACCACCGAGTCGGCAAGCGCGCCACGATACGCGCGGATGCGGTTGTTCTCGCGCGTCGGGTGTACGCGGTTGGTCAGCAAGATGACAAACAAGTCGCGAGTCGGGTCCACCCACATGCTCGTTCCGGTGAACCCTGTGTGTCCGAAACTCGTCCGCGACAAACGTGTGCCGGCGGAACTACCCCGGGCGGACGGCGTGTCCCACCCCAAGGCCCGTGTTGACCCGCGTGGTCCCGGCTGTAGGCTGGTAAACTGTCGGACCAGTGCCGACGGCACCGAGAGCGGCGCCGCGTCATCCAGGCGCCCGTGGTACGCGTCCAAGATCCAAAGCAAGAATCGGCCCAGATCTGGGGCGGTACTGAACAGGCCTGCGTGACCCGCGACGCCTCCGAGTCGCGCCGCGTTCTCGTCGTGTACCTCGCCCCGGACGAGGCGGCCGCGCCATGCATCGTACTCGGTGGGCGCAATTCGATCGACGTTCTCGCTCGAAGGCCGATACCTTGTTGACACCATCGCCAGCGGGCCGAACACCCTTTGCTGCAGAAACTCGTCGAGCGAAATCTCGCTCACGGATTCGACAATGCGACCAAGTGTGATCGCCCCGAGGTCGGAATAGACATAGCGTTCGCCGGGGCGCGCTTCGAGTCGAGCCGCCATGATGCTATCGAGCGCTTCCCCGCGAGACGCCGTCTCCAGATGGAACGGGCGCCACGCCTCGAGGCCCGAGGTGTGGGTGAGCAGATGACGCACCGTGACGTCCGCTTTTCCCTCGCCGCGGAACGAGGGCAGATAGCTGACGACGCGATCGTCCAGATCGATGCGTCCGTCCGTGACGAGCAGCATGACCGCGGTCGTCAATCCGACGACTTTGGTAAGGCTGGCGAGATCGTAAATGGTGTGTTCGGAAACCGGTCGCGAGTCGTCGTCACCGAACCGGCCGACCGCATCCGAGTAGATGATGCGCCCGCGCCACCCCACATGCACGACCGCGCCGGGAAACGCGCCTTCGTTGACCCCGGTCTCGAGCAACGTCCGAACGCTTCGAAACAGGGTCGCGTCAGGTGACGTCGTCGCGCCGCTCTCACCAGTCTGCGCGGCCGACACACCCGACAGCATGCAGGAGAGGCCGAGCCCGAACCCGATGAGACGTGTTTTCATTGCTTCGGTAGCGTGATGCCGTAACCGCGACGGTACTGCGAGGACAGCGTGATGGGGAGTCGACCGCCGATGGCGGCTCCCGCCGCCAGGGCACGCGCCGCCGCACGCTCGGTAGCCGGGAAGTCGCTCCACGCCAATAGAAACGCGCCGGAGAATCCGGCAACCTGCTCGAGCAGGTAGGGGCTTCCCAACGACACGAGCACCGTCGGTTTTGTCCGGTCAGTCTCGAGAATCAGCTCGGCCAGCGGGTCCGGTAACTGGATGTGTCCCCGACCGGCGATGAACCGGACGCTGGTAGCAAACGCGACGCGGGGGTTCTCCGCAATCACCGTCCGCGCGGAGTCGTATGACACGGTGCCCGACGCCGGATAGAGACGAAATGTGCTCACCCGCTCGCCGTGATCGCGCAGTTCTCGAATGAAAGTGTTGCCGATGAAGTGGTTCGTCTCTTCCGCGTAGAGGATCACTGCCGTCTGGCCGCGGGTCCGCCGGAACGCGTCGATCGGACCACGTTGGATCAGGGTCAACGACCGTGCCGCAATGTCGTCAGCCGTCTTTTGAAACGTGGGGTGATTGACCACCGTGGGAATGCTGTCCAGCACCACTTTGCGTCGCACGAAGACTCCGGCCCGTTGCTTGAGCGCCAACATTTTCCGAACCGACGCGTCGAGCCGTTGGGACGAGATTCGCCCGCGCTCCACGGCCTCGACCATAGCCGAAACGGCGGTGCCCGGATCCGCCGGGATCAGGAGCAAATCGCTTCCGGCGAGAAACGCGCGGACGACGCTCTCGCCCGGACCGTACTGTGCGACGATCGCGCCCATGGTGAGCGCGTCCGTCACGACCAATCCGTCAAAGCCGAGCGAGTCCCGCAGGATCTCCGACATCACCGTGTGTGAAAAGGTGGCAGGCGGCGGGTTGTCTCGCCCGTCGATGCATGGCATGGCGAGATGGGCCGTCATCACGGCCGTGACGCCGGCATCGATTGCGGCTCGGAACGGGTGCAACTCGAGGGTGTCGAGCCGGTCCCAACACGCCGACACCACGGGGAGGTCGATATGTGAGTCCGTCTCGGTATCACCGTGACCCGGGAAGTGTTTGGCCGTAGTCATCAGCTCATGCTCTGTCGCGCCGCGGATGTACGCTTGAATGAGCGGGGCCACGGACGCCGGATCTTCACCAAACGAGCGGGTGTTGATGATGGGGTTTGCCGGGTTGTTGTTGATGTCGGCCACGGGCGAAAACGTCATGTGGATGCCGGTGGCGCGCGCCTCGAGCGCGGTGATTCGCCCGAGTTGGTATGCGTCGAGTTCCCGGCCCGTCGCCCCAATCGCCATCGGCATGGGGAAGAGCGTGCCGCCGACGAGACGCATCCCGGAGCCCCACTCGAGGTCTGCGGCGATCAAGAGCGGCAGGGCCGACCGTTCCTGCAACGCATTCAGCTTTGCGGCGGCGTCCAGCGGGGAGCCGACCGAGAGGATGATCCCGCCCACTTCGAGCGAATCCACCCATCGGGATGCGATTTCGAATTCGTCGCTGGCAAGCGCCGTATAGTTCCCCAACATCCACGGCATGATGAGCTGGGCCACCTTTTGACGAACCGTGAGTGTCGCGAGGAGGGAGTCCAGCTTTAATTTGCTACCCATGGGAACGGCCACGTTGGGCAGGGTCGCTCGGGGCGTTGGGTTGACATGCTGCGCTTCCCCGCGCGTCGCCCCGCATCCCGCCAAGCCCGTGAGCGCCACTAACCAGAAGCCGAGCGTTCGATGTCGCATAGTCTGAGTTGGTTGAGTTCCGTGTTGTTCCTGATCGGTTGTACCACGTCTGCGGACCAGGTGATCCGCCCCGGCATTGAGGTCCTGCTGGAGGACTCACTGCATCTCGTGGCCGGGCGACGGGTGGGGCTGCTGACGAATCAAACGGGCATCGATCGGGCCGGTACAGGAGATGTGGAGCTCCTGCTCGGCGCCGACGTGCAACTTACTGCAATCTTCAGTCCAGAACATGGGTTTCGCGGTCGTCTCGACCAACCCAACGTCCCGCACGATCTCGACTCCGCGACCGGTCTCCCCATTTACAGTCTGTACGGCGCAGAACGGGCTCCGTCGGGAGCGATGCTGGCGGACCTCGACGTCCTGCTCGTCGATCTTCAGGATATCGGGGCGCGGCCGTACACGTATATCTCCACGGCGTTGCTGTCGATGCAAGCCGCGGCCCAGAGCGACCTGGCGGTGTACGTGCTGGATCGTCCCAATCCGATCGGCGGTTTGCTTGTGCAAGGGCCGGTCCTAGACACGTCGATGGCGTCCTTCGTAGGCATGTTGCCGGTACCGCTCAGGCACGGCATGACGCTCGGGGAGCTCGCGGCGTTCGGAAACGACGTGCTGGACATCGGCGCCCGGCTCGTCGTGATTCCGGCGGCCGGGTGGCGGCGGGCGATGTGGTTCGATGAGACGGGATTGCCGTGGGTCCGGCCGTCTCCCAACATGCCGAGCCTCGAGAGCGCGACCCACTATCCGGGGCTCGTGCTGTTCGAGGGGACCAATCTGTCTGTCGGACGGGGGACGGCAGACGCGTTTCAGCGCATCGGCGCGCCGTGGCTGGATCCCGGCCGCGTGATCCGGGAACTCGGCCCGACTCCGGGAGTGCGACTGGAACCGGATTCGATGACCCCCCAAAACCCCGGCGACCGGAAGTACGCCGACACGACCGTGCCGGCCATTCGGCTCGTCACGACCGACCGGGAGACGTACGACCCGACTTGGACGGCGATCAGGCTTCTCGAGGTCATCGCGACGATCCATGATGACGCGCTGGACATCCCGAACGCGCGGTATCTCGACGCTCGAACAGGGACGCCCCGGATTCGGCTGGCAATCGAAGCAGGAACCCCTCCGACGACCCTTCTCTGGGGTGGCATCGATTCGGCACTGGCGGCCTTCCGTCCGCTCCGACATCGATATCTCTTATATGACTAGCGGGATCCCTGGACCGCGGGATCCAGGCCGCCGGCGGTGACTCCCCCGAGCCTGAAGATTGCCGTAGGCGTAAGTCTCCGTTATAGTTAGGCCTGTTTAACATAGGTACGGATGTCGCTCATACCCAAACGCCTGCAGCATGGCCTCGAACGGACCCTGGCGCCGGTCATCGACTGGCTCATCGCGAGCCGGGTCCACCCCGACGCGCTGACCTCTATCGGTACCCTGATCCTCGTGGGATCGGCGGTCGCGTTCGGGTTCGGCTATGCGCGGATCGGCGGTCTCTTGCTCCTGCTGAGCGGCGTGTTCGACATGCTCGACGGTCGGGTGGCCCGCGGGAGTGGCCGACCGAGCAAGTTTGGCGCCTTTTACGACTCGACGCTCGACCGCGTTGGGGAGTTGGCGTTGTTTGGCGGTATCGCGCTGTTCTTTCTGACCGGGGGAGTGTCGGAACCGTGGGTGGTTTGGGCGGTCGGCATCTCCATCGTTGCGATGGGGGCGTCGTTGATCGTTTCGTACGCCCGGGCCCGGGCGGAAGGGCTCGGTCTCGATTGCAAGGTGGGTGTTGCGCAACGGGCCGAACGGATCTTGGGGTTGGGTGTTCCGACTTTGTTTTTTGGTGCTGGGCCGGGTGGATTTCTCTTACTGACCATCGTGACCTTGCTGGCGCTCGTGGCAGTCATCACCGTCGTGCAGCGGATCCTCCACGTGCACAAGGTGACGCGGGTGCGCGCGCCCAAGCAATCGGGCCGCGCCGCCCGGAAGACGCCCGCGTTTGCCAAGCTTGGAGCTGAATTGAGGATAGGTGACCGACGTGATTGATCGAGAGATAGCGCCAGCCGAAGGGAAACTCGGCGTGTTGTTGGTAGGCCTCGGTGCCGTTGCGACGACCTATGTCGCCGGCATCGAGAATGTGCGAAGAGGGACCGGGAAACCGGTGGGATCGTTGACCGAACTCGGGACGATCCGCTTGGGGAAACGCACGGAGGGCCGCGTGCCGCGGATCCGGGAGTTCGTTCCGCTAACCGAGCTGAAGGATCTGGTCTTCGGTGCATGGGATCCCATCCCGGACGATGCCTACCAGTCCTGTAAGGTGGCGGGCGTGCTCAATTCGGAACACGTCGAGCCCATCCGGGATTTCTTGCAGTCGATCAAGCCGATGCCGGCGGTGTTCGATCAGAACTACGTCAAACGTCTGACCGGAATCAACATGAAGCACGGGAAGACGAAGCGAGATCTCGCCGAGCAGCTCCGCGACGACATGCGCGAGTTCAAGGCGCAGAACGGCTGTGACCGGCTCGTTGTGGTGTGGTGTGCCTCGACCGAGGTGTTCATCCGGCCGGGGCCGCAGCATCAAACGGTCGAGGCTTTCGAGAAGGCAATGGACGAGAACGATCCGGCCATCGCGCCCTCGATGTTATATGCCTGGGCTGCGATCATGGAGAACGTCCCGTTTGCCAACGGAGCCCCGAATCTCTGTGTCGACACGCCGGCCCTCCAGGCGTTGGCGGAAGACCGTGGGGTTCCCATCGCGGGTAAGGATTTCAAAACCGGGCAGACGATGGTCAAGACCGTGTTTTCGCCCATGTTGAAGGCGCGCATGCTGGGTCTCTCGGGGTGGTACTCCACGAACATTCTCGGGAACCGCGACGGTGAAGTTCTCGACGATCCGGAGTCTTTCAAGACCAAAGAGGAATCGAAGCTCGGCGTGCTCGA
>JBFIZG010000016.1:0-21861 GCA_041604955.1 Gemmatimonadales bacterium
TCCACCACCACGCCCACGCCGTGCGGCTCCAGCACGTCCATCACGGCGTCGGCCACCTGATCGGTCAGCCGCTCTTGAACCTGCAAACGTCGGGCAAACACATCGACGATGCGAGGGATCTTGGAAAGACCGATGATCTTTCCATCCGGCAGATATGCGACGTGGGCCTTTCCAAAAAACGGCAGTAGATGATGTTCGCACAGCGAATAGATCTCGATGTCCCGTACCAAGATCATACTGTCGTGGGGCTCGTCGAAGACGGCCCCATTCACCACATCGTTGACACACGTCTCGTACCCGCGCGTGAGCCAACGCAAGGCTGCGGCCACCCGCAGCGGTGTGCGCTTCAGGCCTTCACGATTGGGGTCTTCACCAATAAGCCTGAGAATATTCGTCACGAGATCTGGGAACCCGTCGCCTCCCTCCATCGCACCGATACGGGTTGCCAGGCCGAGCTCACCCGCCCGATCTTCACTCACATGCGAATCTGTCACGTCGAATCCACCCTACGAAGTGCGTGTTGCTCGCAACTTGCCCTTGCAACGCGCTGGCTGACTATATTGCTTTCGGATTACTCGTGAAGGGTATTTTACAGAACGAAACCCGTCAAGCAACGTCACCACCGTACAGAAACGAGGGGCGTGCCGTCAATCGACACGCCCCTCGTGAAAAGCGGGAACGAAGAGGGATTATTGAAGCCCGAATCAGTACTGACCGTGCCCTAGCCACCACATCTGTCTTCCCCACACGGGGCATGACATCGGTCGCAGCACCCGGGCGCGCTGCCGAGCTTGTTGGCTCAATAATGCGTTCTCTCCGCTCCGCTGAACTGCGCGAAGTATAGAATCGCGCTCAAACGCCGTCAAGGAATTGACATTGTGAGTGCACATATGAACGTTTACCTGTTCGCGTCGATCGTGTGTTTGGTAGCGTGGATCATCATCGCCTTTGTGATTGCGTGGCCCAGTGGGTGGGCGCAAATTCCACTCGTCTTTGCGATCGTCTTGCTTGCCCGCGGCATCGTCGGATCCACAAGCAGGTAGCAACCACGCGCACGATGTGATTCTCTCAGGCCGGTTGCTGCGAGCTGAATCACATTTTCGACGGCGGCCAACCTCGAGTGGTGCGTACGTCCGTCATATCTCCCAATTCGAGAACAGGACTTCGCCTGGAGGGAGCGTCGCCTCCGGGAGATCGTGCAACGTCATGCGCAGGTCGGTCCAGCGCACGCGGTAATCCCGTCCAACGAGCGATTGAAACGCGGCCGCATACGCGGTCTGACAGCGCACGGACACGCGTGCGATCCCCAGACTCACTGCGCACGCTTCGCAGGCGACGACGAGTTTGTCGAACGTCTCCAACGAGTCGGCAAACAACTTCAACACACGTAGCTCGTCGGCCGCACGAGCCTTGGCAAGTGCCGCCGAGTGCCAAAGCGCAAACCCCGTCACCTCCCCGTCCGCCTCCACGATGACTGCGTCACCGATGTCGAGTTGGCTCGTGAGCTCGACTTCGCGTGTAAAGTCATAGTGCACGTCGGAACGCCCGATTCGCTCGTGGCAGCTCGCCACGAGCCGCTGCTGTTCCACGGGGGATTCCTGGCGCAAGCGCTTGAATTTACCGTGCACACTCCGGCGGCGTGCGGTTCCGGTCATCGTCATGGTGAGATGTTGTGGCACAAACCCCAGTCGGCTGTAAAACCCGATGTTCTCGACGGTGCGTGGCATGGTCTCGAGTCCCAATGTCCGCACGCCCTTCCCACGAAGCCACTCGATCGCCGTGTCCACAATCAACTTGCCGACGCCCAGCCCCTGCCGATCCGGCCGCACTGCCAACGGGCCCATCCAGCCCTCGCGGCCCGAGTAGTGAGCCATGTTGAGCGCCACCAACTCGTTCTGCTCGTCGAACCACACCATGGCGCCTTCGCCCGCATCCCGAATCGCGTATTGCCAGATGGCGGGATTGAGCTGCGGGACGCGCACGCCCACCAGCCCGTCCCGACGGTACCGGTCCGTGAACGAATCGGAAAACACCCGGTTCAAGGCGGGCACATCCGCGTCTTCCGCCTGTCGTGGACCCTGGAGGACTCGGTCGGTCTTGAGCATCACGACAGCCCCAAGTCTTCCGTCACCACGGCGCTGGCGCGATGCTGATCGAGCGACACTCGTAACACGCGGTCGACCCCCTCCTTGACCGACTCGATATGCGTGATCAGAACGACCTGCGGGAACCGGTCACCGAGTCGTCGGAGCAGATCGACCACATTGTGACGCCGCGCTTCGTCCAACCCGCCAAAAATCTCGTCCAGCACGAGCATGGAGAGGGGTTGGCCGGCCCGTTCGGCCACCATTTCGCTGATCGCCAGCCGTAACACGAGATTCGCCAGATCTTCCTCGCCCCCCGATATCACGGGCTTCGGAAACCCGTCCTCGATCGCTAGGATTCGATATTGGTCATCGAGCTCCAAGGCGTTGTATCGACCGTCGGTCAAATCGGTCAAGAATGACGACGCGCGGTCAGCGAGTTCCGGTCGCATCTCGGCATTGAGTTCGAGCCGGAGGTCGTGAAACGCTTGATGGAGTTCGTCGTGCAACAAGAGTTCCCGCCTTACCCGCTTCGACTGCTTCACCTGTTTTGCGCGCTCCTCGATGCGCTTCGTCGCCTGTGCGAGGGCGACCTCGGCGGCCTTGACGTCGCCGACCGCGGTTGCGAGCACGAGTTCCGCCTTGCGCACCGCCGCCTCAACCGTTTCGTACCGAATGCGCATGGCATCGTAGTCGGTCTCGGAAAACCCTGCATCGGTAATCGCCGCATCGAGAGCCTGCAGCCGATCGGTCAAGCTTGCCAGCGTGTGTTTCGCCTCGGTGGCCTCCGCGTTCAACCGATCTCTCTGCTCCGCTTTCAGCTGCAACTGTGTCGCAAGCGTGACGACGGGGTCGAGTCCGCGTCGCTCGGCCCGCACCTCCTCGTGGCGATCTGCGTCATAACGATCCGCTAAACCGACAAGCTCGCGCTCCATCAACTTGATCCGCTCACCGAGGCCCCGGAGTTCGGCTTCTCCGTCCGTCCGCTCCCGTACGCGGTTTTCAGCGCGCGCCACAGCCTCAACCTGCTTTTCGACCAGCTTCACCCCTTCCTGGGTCCGCGTCGCGGCTTCCACCACTTCCGCTGGCTCGCGCTCGAGCTGCGCCACCCGTTGTGTATAGAACTTGCCCTTGATTTCGATTTCTTCGAGTTGTTTCGCCAACCCGTCGAGCACCGTTTCGTACTCGCTGCCGAGCGGTCGGGTACACGTCGGGCACTGGCCGTCGGGACCGGCCTCGACGATACCCGCGCGATGGCCGCTCAACTCGCGATACTCGTCGCGCAACGACTGCCGCTTCGTCTCCGCATCCTGCTTGTCTCGGATCCAGTCGGTACGGGCTCGTTCTTCGGCTGATTCAAGGTTCTCGAGTTCGGTTCGGGATTCGGTGAGCATCCGGCGCGCCTCGACGAGCGCCTCGTCGACACCCCTCATGCGCGCGAGTTCCTCTTCGAGGCGTTTGCGCTGCGACTTCACCTCGTTCAGCTGTCCCCGAAGGCTTCGGCGCCGTCCAACCTGTTGCGCCTGCCGTTCGAGCGACTCGAGTTCCTGGCTGAGCGCCGGAATCCGCGCGAGATCGGACGCCAGCTCTTGGACCTTGGACGTTGCCGCCGTCGCCTCCGCCAGGGCGTTGCTCAATCGCTCGAACGCTCGCGCCGCCTCGCCGACGTCTCGTTGGACCACCCGGCGCTCGTTGGCGCGGGTGAGAGCCATCTCCCGGCGCTCGACCATCTGCTGCCATGCTGGTTTGATCGTGTCCAGTTCCTGTGTTGCTGCATCGAACGTCGACCGCGCCCGATCCGCCTCGCGTCTCGACTCGGCGACGGAACGTTCCCAGCGTTCCTGCTCTGCGGTCAGCGTCGCTTCGTCCGCCAACCCTTGTTCCAGACCTGCGATTTCGCCGCGGAGGCGCGTGCGCGTCTCCCGTAACTTGTCCTGCACGCGTTTGAGCTTTGCGTATCCCAGCACCCGTGACAGAAACCGTGCCCGGTCCGTTGCTCCCATGCTGGCCATCACGGCCAGTTCTTTTTGACCCGTGAAATACGTGTTGAAGAACTCATCACGGTTCATACCGAGTAACCGCGTCACCCGCGACGCGACTTCCTGGCTCTGACCGGCGATGGGCGTATCCCGACCGTCTTGATAGAGCGCGGCGTTGTACAGACCGCGCTCGACCCGGAACTCGTGACTCCCCAGGGTGAAATCGACTTCCACCTTGACCTGCGAGCGGGCAGGCGCCTGGTGCCGTCGGATGGAGTCCTTGACGCCGCGAGCCGCGGGGTTCCCATAAAACGCCCAGGAGATCGCTTCCAACAGCGTCGTCTTTCCGGAACCGTTGGGCCCGACGATCGCGGTGATTCCGGGACCAAGGACGATCTCGGTTTCGGCGTGTTGCCGGAAGTTGAAGAGTCGGAGGCGCTTCAGCTGCATTTACTCTTCCTGCAAGTCCCGTTCGACTTCTTCCATGAGTCGCACGCCGGTTTCGACCAGCCGTTGCCGATCGACACCGCCGGGGAGGTTCCTTCGCTGGAGGTACTCGGCGACGACCTCGCGCATCGTTTGCCGCCGACCCGGAGCAGAGACGCCGACGCCCGCCGACGGCAGCGGCCGCCGGATGTCGAGGTGATAGTGAAGCGCGATGGCCTTCATCTTCCGGACCTGGGTGTAGTCGAGGTCTCTCGCGACCGTATGGGGCACGTCATAGACCACTTGTCGCACCACTTGCCCGGCGAACGCGGTGGCGCACCGCTCGAGCGGCTCCGCAATCAAGCTGTCGAGCTGCGCCGCATCGAGCCCTTCGCCTTGAATCGGCGGCAGATCGATGAACCGACGTGCCAGCTTGATCGGCTGGAACTCGACCGCGAGACCTGAATCCAAGGTCACGAGCAACCACCCCTTTACGTCACCGCCCCTTCCCTCGTGCGCTTCATCCTTGAGTTCACCCCAGGGGTTCGCGGTGACGAACTCCAGGGCTCCCGAATACCACGCGTTTGCGGCGACCGCATGCGCCACATGATAGTGCCCCAACGCGACGTAGTCCCACTGATCCTGGTTGAGCTCGCCGATTTCCACCAAGGCGCCGCCGAACTCGAGCACCGCGCTTTCGGGCGACACGCCTCCCTGAACGTCGCCGTGCATGATCAGGAGCTTGTGTCGTGCATCCGACTGTGGCACGAGCGCCGTCCGATTCGGGCCCACGAGGGCCGCATGCGGCACACAAAACAGTGACACATCGAGATCGCGCAACAGGAGTTCACGCGGTTCGTGCGTCACGACGACGACGCCGCCGACCGCCTCGAACAGCTTGAGAATGCTGCCGGTCTCGGTCGATCGCGCCGTATCGTGGTCTCCGGCAACGATGACGACCGTGGCCTCGGGAAGCGCTTCTCTCAGTCGACGGAATTGATCGAAGGCGTGAAGAATGGCGGGATTCGTCGGCCGAACCGAGTGAAACACGTCACCGGCGATCACCACGACATCTGGTTTCGCCGACGCGACGTCTGCCATCGCCTGGCGGAACGCCTGCGCGACATCCGCCTCCCGCTGGTTGATGCCATGCGACGTTTGCCGGTAGTACTGTCGAAAACCGAGGTGGAGATCGGCGAGATGGGCGATGCGTACGGTCACGGCTGAACTCGGTAACGCGTCGTCGTCTCCCAGGCGAGCGTCTCCGCCCCGCGGTCAGCCGCCCGAGTCGCGTGTTTGCTCGCGCTGACACGGGAGCGGTTGGTTCCCGACACAAACACATTCCAGCCGGTCGACCACACGAGCGAGCCGGCGAGATCACCCGAATACGACCAGCTGACCCGTCGCGCTCCAACGGGGTCGACGACTGTCGTTCGGTGGATCGCCCCCTGTACCGTCACGAACCCCAGCGTGTCGTACGGACGGGCGACGATGCTGTCCAACGTGACCAGCGCATCCGCAACGAGTTTGCCGCCCGTCATCGCCGTACCGGGAACATGCGGCACCCGGACGCTTGGGCGGGCGTGCCACCGATCGCCCGCCCGCAGCGGTCGGTCCGGTAATTCGAGATCCCTCACGCCCGTCAACAGCGCGATGGGATCGGTGAGACCGGCCCGTTGCCAGCCTGACACCGCAACAACTCTCATGCGATCGTCCAACCGTATCTGCGACCAACCCGAATCACCCACCGCCGGACGGCGCTCCCGCCACTGCGCGTGTGGTTGGCGAGAACGGACACGAACGGAGTCATACCGGAGATGCACGACGTGTGCGCCGTCGACCATCCCCAGCGGAACTCCGGTCACGTGACCCAAGTCGGCGAGCTCCGCCGCCGGGCTCCCCGACTGGGACGCGCGCGTGTGCGTTTGGAACGCAATCACGATCGACGTTTCGTCGGGCGGTGCGAAACGCAGCCGTAGCGTGTCTTGGGCTGCCGACGCATCGAGAGGCATTACAAGCACGAGACCCGCCCACCACAGTGAGGCTGGAATGCTACGGACCATAGGGATCGTCTACTTCGAACACCGTGGCTGCCGCCGCGGTCGGGCGCCCCACGGATTCCCGTGACACGGCCGGGCCCAAAGCGGCGGCGAAGAAGGTGAGCGCGTCGTGCGGGCGGGCGAGTCTGGTCGCCAGCAGGGCCCGTCGCACATCGACTTCCCGTCGTCCGTCGATCAGTTCCTTCACCCGGCCGGGGGCGATGCGGCGGTCGAGCGTGGCGAGCTGAACGACCACGGCGTCCTCGAACGGGAGGTCGGGTGCGGGCGGGAACAGCTCCACGCCCTTGGGTCCGGTCAACACTGGGGGCCTCGGAAACCGAACGAAGACGGGCTGCGTGAAGTGGGGATGCCGAATCATCAGTTCCCCCTTCGGCATCGTTGCGAGCTTGATCTTCGTGGCGGGTGAGAGCACCTGGTACTGTGGCGTTGCCAACTCGTCGGAGTCCATTCGGCCGTAGAGCGCCGTGCCGGCGTTTCCAACCACCCGACGATGGATCTGCGATCGAAACTGCTGCGCAGAGAACAAGACGAGCCCGAGATAGCGGCCCCGTTCGGAAATATCGAGCAACATCTTCTTGACGTAACTCTCCGGACCGTCACCCGGCGCGTATTTGTTGAGCTCGTCCACGAACACCACGACGTGATCGACCCCGAGATCGCGCCGTTCCAAATGTTCCCGCAGCTTGGACACGACCCTAGTGAACGCGAGATCTTGGCCGAGCTGGTCCATCCCCGCTACATCGAGGACGTATACCGCCCGGTCTTCGAACGAGCCAAACGGGATATCGCTCACCGAACCATCATCGGTGACCAAGCCCTTGCACCTGATGGAGATGTTCATCAAACGGTTCCGCACTTTGCGGATCGTGGCGATGTGGTGTGTACGCCAGACGTCGCTCCGACCCGTACTTTCCAGCCCATCGAAGATCGATCGAAACAGTCGCTCCAGATCGCCAAACGTTCGCACGCGATGCGTCGTTCCCCAATCGTCACGGAACTCCTTTTCAACTACGCGATCGGCGAGAAAATCGATGAAGGCATCTGATTTCGCATCGATATCGTCTCGGTTGAGCAACACCTCGTGATAGTCGAGCACCTCGCGGAGTCCCCACACGAGCGGCTGGACCGTCCCCACGAGGTCCGGATTGGACCGTAGGGTATTGAGGTTGATTCCGTCCGCTTTGAGCGGCGCGAAGTATCGGACCCGGTCGAAGGCGGCGGGAGTAATGTCGAGCCGCTCATACATCTGCCGGTCGGTCTCGCCCAACTCCGCGGGCTGGTCCAAAAAACACAGGTCTGGGCCCTTTACGTTGAAGCACACGGCGGCAATCGTGCCCTTGTGGGCCGGAAACTTCTGGAAGATGCTCGTCAGAAAGAACTCCACGGCGCTCGTCTTGGTTGCCAACCCAGAAACCCCAGAGATGTTCAGGTGCGCCGATTCGGGGCCCAGCAGAAAATCCGCATCCAAGTACACGGGCGCACTCATGCCGCCGGCCGTATACAGACCCACGGGAACCCCCATTGGCTGCTCCGTTCGGACGTAGCTGTCCATACTCAGGGCTTGCACCACGTCGTCTTCGGTGGCGAGTTGGACGTCTGCGAGAGGAACGGGTTGCAGCGGCTCTTCCGGCACCTGACGTAGCACCGCCGCCGTCCACAAACGGACTTCCGTTCGGCGCGTGGGGGCTTGGGCCGCCGCGGCAGGATTCCCCTCGGCCGCGACGACATCATGCAGCGGTGCGGCTAAATCGGAATACGACCGACCGTCGACGACGACGGCGAACACGGTGCGGTCTGGTTCACCGTCCACGCGGACGATGGCCCCGATTCCGATCGACGTGTCCGGCGCGGTCCAAAAGTGGAATTGGTGGGGACCGGCCGGCAGCGCCTCCGTGGCGACGACTCGTCCGACCGGGTCAGGCGTTCCGGCCAACGTCACAATCGATCTCCCATCTGCGAACGAAGGTAGGCCTCAACTTGGTGAACGGGATACAGCAACCGGTCCCACCGTCCGTCGGGAGCTGAGAGCGGAGCCCGTTCGCGGAGCAGCCAGCGACTGATGTCGGTGGCCTCTCGCAACGCGGTCGCCGTCGGGGCCCGCTCCAATCGGACGAGACCGTGCAGCACGTCGCGATCTTCCCACGGCCACAGACGAAGATACCACGTGTACACCTGCGACCGCGCCCCTGATTCCCTCGAAAACACGCTTGTGCGGTGTCCGGACGGAAGCGTCAACGCCGTGACGAGATCGGCGCCCTCCAGGAATTGCGTCTCGTGGCTCTTGATCACCCCGAGAATCGATGGATGCATCTCGAGCTTTGGAAGCGCGGTGATTGACCCATCTACCACCAGCCAGCCGCCGTTTTCATTCGACAGCCATTCCTGAGCGAGGGCGACTTCCAATCCCTCCCGGCGTCGCTCCACCTGGCGTCCGGCCATCTGGACGTCGAGGATGGGATGCGATCGGTCCCCGTCGGTGCAATCGTGGAGCGGCAGGCCGACCGATTCGAGCGCCGACACGGTGACGGCGTCGAGCCGACCCAGCGCGGCCACGAGAAAATCTTCTTGTCGAAAAAGCGAACACGACAGGGCTCCCGATCGGCGTTCCATCACGGCCGCTGCAACGGAGCCGCGCACGATGGGCAGGATCCCGATCCAGCCGATAACGCCGTAGCGTTGGACACCGTCCAGAAACGCCATCTCGGCAGGGGGATCCTGGACGCCGCCAAGGTCGATGGCGCGCACGGACGGATGTTCGATCACGCGCGCCGACCCGAAAGGCCTGCTGATCGGCGGCGGCACATGGGTGAGAAACGTTCCGGGGCCTACCGTTCCGCCGCACTGCCGGATTGCCTCCTTGAGTGCGCCGGACGCGGATGCCGCCGTCGTGACGATCTGGCTCAGTCCGCCACCTTGATGCCGAACGTCAACCCGTCTCTCACGGGGATCACGGCCGCCTTCAGACGCGAGTCGCTCGACGCGAGCCGATTGAACGCGCGCACACCTTCGACATCTGGTTTCCGATCGGCGTCCACGACCACACGCCCATCCAGAAACACGTTGTCGCACAAAAGCAGGCCGCCGACACGCAACAAGCGCATCGCGTCGTGAAAATAGGTTTCGAGCGACGCCTTGTCCGCGTCGATGAACACGGCATCAAACGGCGGATCCAGCTTCGTCACGATCGTCCGCGCATCTCCTTCGACGACGTTGACGCGGTCGCCGACTCCCGCCGCCTGAAACGTCTCCCGCGCGACCTGCGCCGTGGCGGGGTCGATTTCGATCGTCGTCAGCGTTCCCCCGGGTTTGAGGGCGCGCGCGATCCAGACGCCGCTGTATCCTCCCAGCGTTCCGATTTCGAGCACGCGTTTCGCGCCCACGGCCTCGAGCAAGACGGCAATGATCTGCGCTTCGTCCGCCGAAATCGAAATCGGCGGCAACCCGGCACGCTCTTGTCGTTCGCGGATTTCGACAAGCACGCGATCTTCGGGCGCGTAGAGCGCCCGGGCATACGCCAACACCTTGGGATCACCAGTGATGTCGGTCGTTGTCGCCATGTCGCGTGACTGTGCTATGGGGTCAGCGGGTCGGCAGCGAACACCCATCTGCCGTTCACCATGGTGCCCACCACGCGTACGTCCTTGATGGATTCCGGGGCCACCTCGAACAGATTTTCGGACAGCACCGCGAGGTCGGCGAAGTATCCCGACTCGAGCTTGCCCTTAGCAGCTTCCTCGAATGCGGCAAACGCCGGAGCAATTGTGGCGGCTTCGAGCGCTTCTTGGACCGTGAGCCGCTGCGAGGGATACCACCCTCCCGCTGGATGTCCGTCGAGGGTTTGGCGTGTGACGGCGGCGTAAATCATGAGCACCGGATCCGCTGGGTACCACGCAGCGTTTGTCCCGGGCCAATCCGAGCCAAACACCAGCAACGCCCCGCCCACTTTGAGATCGCGGAAGGCGTACGCGCCACGCGACCGAGCGCCGATGCGTTCTTCCATCCAGCGCATGTCGTCGATCGCATGGTAGGGATTGATTTCCGCGATGAGATCGAGCGCGCCAAATCGGACAAAGTCATCGGCTTCGACAACCTGCGCGTGAATCATGCGGAACCGGCGGTCTTTGACGCCGTTTGTTCGGACGACGTCCTCGAACATGTCGAGGAGGGTGTCGACGGCGAGGTCGCCAATCGCGTGAATGTGCGGCGTCAGTCCCGCTCGGTCGGCCTCCAGAATCATCGATTCCATGTTCCCGGGTGGAGACATCATCGTGCGCCACCGGCCGCGATCGCTGGGTCGGTGCCGGTACGGCTCGCGGAACATCGCCGACGAGTTCCCCATGATGCCGTCGACGAATCCCTTGAGCCCGCAGACGCGCACCCACTCGTCGCCGTATCCCGTTTGAATACCGGTGGCCGCCAGGTCGTCCCAGTGATCGAGCGTGGGCCGCGCACAGACGCGAACCGACAGGGAATCACGACGCGCGAGGTACTGGTAGATCCGCATCTGCGCCGCGCCAGTGATGTCGTGGATGCTCGTGACCCCGTGACGAGCCAGGTCGGCGAGCGCCATTCGGGACTCGGCGAGCTGTTGTTCGAACGACGGCGCCGGCATGACGCTCCGAATCTCCGAGATTTGGTCGGCGGTGAGAGAGACATGCTGGTCGGCCGGATCGATTCCCGCAGCGCGAAGGGCGGCGGAATTCGCCACCGACTGCGATCGATCCCACTTGTTCAGCAGCACCGGCCGATCACTGACGATGGAATCGAGCAGCGAGCGACGCGGCACCCATCCGCTTTCCAAATCGTAGGCCCCCCAGTCTCCACCAACCATCCAGGAGCCTGGTGGAAGCCGGTCGTCGGCCTCCGCGATCCTCCGCCTGAGTCCGGCGTCGTCGGAGACGTCGAGCAGGTTGACCCCGAGCAGCAGTTGGCCCGCCCGACGGAAGTGGGTGTGCCCGTCGATGAAACCGGGAACGACGAATCGACCACCAAGGTCGTGCACTTGCGCGGTTGGGCCCGCATCACTTCGAACCGCCGTCGTGGGTCCCACCGACAGAATGCGACCCTCGCTGATCGCCACCGCCTGCGCCCACGGGTTCTGCGCGTTCCCGGTCCAGATCGTGGCATTGGTCAGCACCAGCACGTCTCCCGACGTCTGGCCCGCGACCGGGACAGGTCCACTCATCCAGCAGACGGCAACGAAGACACGCGTTACCGCGCTGGTGCGCACTCTACGCCTCCCGGCTGGCGAATGGTGGAACGTTGAGCAGCCACGCGCCGGCGAGCGTGCGGCTCGCATCCAAATCCACCAAGAAGTTCTTGGCGATCGCGATGGTTTGGACCGGCTCGGTCTTTCCAATGATCAGATGGATCACGGACTCGTCCGGGGCGAGTTCACACTCCAGGGAAGTATCGACTTCGAGGATCGGGAGCTCGGTGTCGGTCGCGATGGGGAGAAAGAGACCCGCGTGCTGTGTCACGTCCGGCGCCCTGATATCGGGCACAATATCACTCTTTGGCCAGACGACGATTTCGATGCCGCAGAGATACCCGTCGGCGGCATCGAGCGAGACCACGGCGCCAAGAAGATCCTCGAGTTCCACCGTGCAGTGCGACGTTGCCGATGAGACAAGGGCGTCCAGGCTCCCGGCGAGAATCTCTGTTTCCAGATCCCACTGAAACGGAATCGCGGCCAGGTCGGTTGGGCATGGTTTGACCTGTGCCTCTACCCCAATCCGCATGTCTACCATAGCAATAAGGCCCGCCCGCTCATGACTCGCGGTCTCCTTCGGTAAGGGGGACGAGAAAGCCGGAAATGCGGTCGAGCGCTTTTTTTAGTTCTCGCTCCGACACGGCATACGACAGTCGCACCCAGCGCGCATCGCCAAAAGCCTCTCCCGGCACCAGGGCGACGCCGGTTTCTTCCATGAGCGTTTCACAAAACGATGCGGCGCTCGTAATCGCTCCCCGAAACGCGGCATCGACCCGAAAGAAAAAGTAGAATGCTCCCAACGGCTCGACGAACTCGACGCCCGGGAGCGTCCGGCGGAAATGGCCGACCACCAGTTCGCGCCGTTTGGCGAAATCACGCACCATGCGCTCGACGTCGGCTTCGACCCGCTCGTCCGACAACGCGGCGCAGGCAGCCCACTGGGCCGGATGCGATGCTCCGCTGGTCACGTGGGTTTGTAAGGCACTCATCGCTTTGGCAACCGGCTGCGGCGCCAACGTCAAGCCGATGCGCCACCCGGTCATCGCGTACGTCTTGCTCACCCCAGATACCATGACCACGCGTTCCAGCAACTCGTCCGGCAAATCCAAAACGGACGGCGCGGGACCCGTGCCGTAGTGGATGCGACGGTAGATCTCGTCGGCGATCACCCAGAGGTTTCGGTCGCGAGCCCACGTCAGGATGGTCGTAAGCTCGGTCTTGGAATACACGGCGCCCGTGGGATTGACGGGAGACGCGAGGATCACACCGGCCGTCCGGTCGCCGGCGGCCTCCTCCAGCTGATCCGATCCGACCTTGAGTCCCCACTGCGGATCGCCCGGCACCAGCACGGGTGTTGCACGCGCCAGGTGCACCATCTGCGGGTAGGAGACCCAGGCGGGTGATGGAATGAGAACTTCGTCGCCTGGACCGAACAGCGAGAAACATGCGTTGAAGATCCCCTGTTTCGCCCCGGTCGAGACAACGATGTTGTCGGCATTGACGGGGCGCCCATTCGAGAGGAGGGAATAATGGCGTGCCGCCGCGGCACGCAGCTCCAAGATGCCGGCGTTGGGCGGATAGTGCGTCTTGCCCTGCTGAATCGCCTTGATTCCCGCCTCGGACGCGATACGTGGGGTGGAGAAGTCGGGCTCGCCGGCCGAGAGATCCAGCACATCTTCACCGGCCACCCGGCGGCGCTGCGCTTCCTGGCTAATCGTGATCGTCGCGGACGCGACGAGATGTTGGAGGTTTTCTGACTTCGTAAACGGGCTCAGCGTAGACTGAGCTTTCATGGTCGAATCGCCCCGTATCGTTTGAGGATGGACACTGTGGAATCTAACGGAAGCGCCTCCGCGGTGCCGCGATGACCCGTCACGGTGGTCGCGAGCAGCAGCGAATTGTAGATCGCTTCTTCGGTCGCCTCGATGGCGGCGTGAAACAGGGGAGAGATGCGGTTGTTGGTCACGGTGGCAGTGGCCTGCCCGACGGGCACGGTGCTGAACGCGATGACATAATCTCCGGACCCGTTGGTCATGGAGCTTCCGGTTTTGGCCAACCCGGCCAGCGCTCGTCTCGCGAGTCGCTCGAGATTACGCGCCGAGACGGGCGCGTCGGTCGCGAGGACGATCATGATGGACCCGTCCCCCGTGTCCGACGGCGCTCCGTTCGGTGGGTTGGTCCCTCCGACCCCCCGCAGGTAGAATCGGCCGAGTTCGCGTCCCACCGGTGCCCCATTGATCGAGAGCACCCCGCCGAAATTGCTCTGCACCAACACACCGAGGGTCCAGCCACCCACGCGTTCCGGGAGCACGCGGCTCGCCGTCCCGATGCCGCCCTTCCACCCGAACGCACGAGTACCCCGCCCGGCACCCACACTTCCCTGCGCGACCGGTCCCCCTCGCGCGTTTCGAATCGACGATAACACGTCCTCCTCGGAAATGGGACGGCGCCGAATGTCGTTCAAATATCCATCGTTGGTTTCGCCGACCACGGCGTTGGCGGATCGCACCTCCTCGTTACCCGGGAGGTGGAGGAGATAGGTGAGCACCGCGTCCGCCGCGCGTGGAACGCACAGCGTACATGTGAGCACAATCGGTGACTCGAGTTCGCCCAACTCACGTACCTGAGTCATCCCCATGAGTTTTCCGAATCCGTTTCCCACGACTATGGCGGCGGGGACCTTTTGTTGAAACACGTTGCCGCCGTGCGGCAAGATCGTCGTGACACCCGTATTCACCGAATCGCCCAGGACGATGGTGACCTGCCCGACCAGCACGCCGGACACATCGGTGATCGCATTGAGCGGGCCGGGAGGAAGGATCCCGACCACGACGCCCAGTTCGCGCGCCGACCGGCGCTGCACCGCGTCGAGTTGACCGCAGACGATCAGGCTGCCAACGAGCGCAAGCACCGTAACCCGGGACTGGAATCGCATGGGTAGCAAGATCTGCGCTTTCCGTCGTGTGTCAACGCGAACCCGAGACATCCGTCCCGGGGTTGCCGTTGCGCGACCCCCCGACGGCCGATTAGCATGCGGATCGGAGAACCTGTTCGATCCTGTTTGACAATTGAGGCTGCCGTGGTCTGGGAATTCACCGCCGAATTGGACGCCGCGCTTCGAGCGGCTATCACTGGTCACAAAAACCTTGTCTACCAGTGCGTCCCGGCGTGGTGGGCGACCTTTCCATTGTTCCGACAGCTACCGGCACCGGCAGTCGATGGTTCGCCAACGGTGTTGCTCGTTCCCGACCAGGCCGGCGCGGACGCGAGCGAGGTGGAGCTACGCCCCGTGCTGCCGGTCCACGCGGTCCACGGGGCCCCGAGGGCCACCCGTTTGCTCGAGGTCGGTGCGGTTCAGGCCCTCGCCGTCACGCCCGACGCGCTCTTGCGACTCGTGTCTCAGTCGGGCGTCGACCTTGCCTCCGTGCCGCGGCTCGTGCTGGCGTGGCCCGAGCAGCACGCGGTCGTCGGCCAGTCATCCCAACTCGACACCATTCTCGCCGAGGCGATTCACGCACAACGAATCGTGGTGACCGCCGATGTGTCGTCGCTCGGAGACCTCCTCGAACGGCACGCACGGCGGGCACCGGTGCAGCGGGTCGGCGACCGATCGGGAACGCCGGTCCAGAATGTCAGTTACGCCATCACGGCACACCACCGGCTGGTCACGTCGATTCGGGATGCGTTGGAAATACTGGACCCGGCAACGGCATTTGTATGGGACCCGCTCCCGGGCAGAGACCTCGGAGGACACATTCGAGACCCGTGGGTCTCGGTTGGTGCGACGATCGACGCGGCGCCCGTCCAGCTCACCGTTGCCGCCGATCTCCCATCTGCCGAGGCACTCGCCCGGCTCGCCGAGAAATCAGAGGAAGTCCTGGTCCTCGTGCGTCCAGCGCAGCTGTCGTACTTACAGCAGATGACCGAGCGGTTACGCGCCTTCCGAGTCCCCGCCGTGACGGACGGAGCCCGCGATCGTACGCACCGGTTTCGTGAAGACGTCCGTCAGCGCATTCACGATGCGGGCGAGCACGCGACACTGGACGCGGACTTGATGGTTCTGGCTCCCTTGTTCGATGAGTTCGATCCGGCGGTGGTTGCGGCTGCGATTGCAAGAGGAGCGACGACGACAAGTGACGTCGCCGCCCCTCCGACGGACCTCCCGGCGTGGGTGCGGATTCGGGTCAGTGGTGGAGCGCGGGACCGGATTCGGACCGGCGATCTCGTCGGCGCGCTGCTGAACGCCGTCGGCGTCGGAAAAAAACAGGTTGGCCGAATCGAGATCCTCGACGGGTTCTCGCTCATCGAGGTGGCCGCCGAAGCCGCTCCCGAGGCCCGGTCTGGTCTTGACGGCCTAGTAGTGCGAGGAAAGACCCTCTCGGCCCGATTCGACCGACGATAACAACTGGTCGAGTGCGTCGACGGCGACGCGACTACGACTTCCGGTTGACAGCGTCCTTCAGTGCTTGTCCGGCCTTGAACGCCGGAACGACCGCAGCCTGGATCTTCAACACACCTCCGGTCCGAGGATCCCGCCCGTCCCGGGCCGCGCGTTGACGTGGCACCCATCCCCCAAACCCCGTGATCTGTACCTTCTCACCAGACCGAAGCTCCTTTGCGATGATCCCTTCGGTTCCAAACAGCACCTCCACCGCCCGCGACGCCTCGGCCTTGGAGAGATCGGCCTCTGCTGCAAGCGCATCCACCAGTTCCTTCTTGTTCACGCTACCCCCACGTTAACGAGTTCGGGTTTCAAGGGTTGCCGCCGCACAATCGCTGGCGCTCGGCAAATCGGTCGTCAAGTAAGTACCGCAGCCAGGGCCGTTCTGGCAAGCGCCTTGATTCCGCCGCCCGGTCAGAGTAACGTCACTGGCCCTCCATCTTCGTACGCCGCTACCAATGGAATCGAGCACACGATCGGGTCGGATCGAAGTCATCGCTGGCGTCATGTTCAGCGGCAAGAGCGAGGAGCTGCTCCGCCGTGTCCGGCGCGCCATCATCGCCAGGAAGTGCGTTCAGGTTTTCAAATCGCACCTGGATGACCGGTATCGCGGCGTCCATAGCGTGACGACGCACGACGGTATCGGCGCGGAAGCGATACCGATTGATTCCGCACGCCAGATCATGGAGGCGGTGCGACCGGCATCCGACGTGATCGCCGTTGACGAGGGACAATTCCTCGACGAGGGCATCGTCCCGGTTGCGACGGATCTCGCGGGGCGCGGCATGAGGGTCATCATCGCCGGAACCGATACGGATTTCCGCGGCGAACCCTTCGGCGCGATGCCCGACCTCATGGCCGTTGCCGAGTACGTAAGCAAACTGCACGCCATCTGCATGGTCTGCGGTGAACCGGCCTGCCGCAATCAACGGCTCATCGACGGCAAACCGGCATTGTACGACTCGCCCACCATTATGGTAGGTGGGAGCGAATCGTACGAAGCACGCTGCCGGTACTGTCACGAGGTCCCCCGAGTCGATGCCAATCAAACGAACTTGCTCTAGCGTCACCCCATGTTGAACGTTGCGGTCACCGGCAACGTCGCCGCCGGAAAGTCGACGGTGGTCGCGTGGTTCCGGGAGTGGGGCGCGGAAGTCATCGATGCCGACCAACTGGTGCGGGAGGTGCAGCAGCCAGGCTCACCGGTGCTCACCGCAATCGCCGAACGTTTTGGCCGCGACGTCATCTCCGCAGACGGTTCTTTGCACCGCGCCGCCCTGCGCGAACGGGTGCTGGCGGAGAAGGAGGCGCTGGCGGCGTTGAACGCCATTGTGCACCCGGCCGTTCGTCAGCGGCGCGACGAATTCGCGCTGGCCGCCGCCGGACGCGGCGTGACCGTCCTGATCAACGATATTCCGCTGCTGTTCGAAGTCCTCGACCCGAACGACTTCGATCTGGTCGTGCTCGTCGATGCCGCACCGTCGATCCGCCGCACTCGGCTCATTACGTTGCGCGGATTGCACGCCGACGAGGCGGATCGTCTCCTGGAGAGCCAGCTCCCTTCCGAGCACAAACGCGCGCGGAGCGACATCGTCATCGACAACAACGGGTCGCTCGACGAGCTTCGCACCGCGGCACAGAACGCGTGGCGAGCTATCGTCGAGCGGGCCGAAGCCGGCGCGACATGAAGAGGCGCGGCCGGGGCGGTTGACAGCGTATGCAACCCGGAATAACCTACGCCTCGCTGGTAAACCTCAGACCGCTGGTCACACATGTCGATGATTCCTGAAGACCTGCATTACACCGAAGAGCACGAGTACGTCAAATTGAGTGGGGAGCCTGGCGAAGTGCTCGTCGGCATCACGGATTATGCACAAGGCGAACTCGGCGACATCGTCTACGTCGACCTTCCGGAAGTCGGCGCCAAGTTCGCCAAAATGGACGTCTTCGGCAGCATCGAGGCGGTGAAGGCCGTGTCCGAGTTGTTCTGCCCCGTCACCGGGGAGGTCGTGGACGTGAACAGTGCGCTCGATGGCAATCCCGCGACCGTGAACGAGGATCCCTACGGAGACGGGTGGATGATCAAAATGAGCATTTCCAACCCCGACGAGCTGAATCACTTGCTCACCGCCGCCGATTACGCGCAGCACGTTGGGGAGTAATGGCCAGGACGTGACGACCCCTACATGATTGATCACGCCCTGGGTTGCTCCGGGGCGTTTGTTTCTAAGGAACATCGAGTCATGACGACAACACCCGCCTACGCCGACTTCGAACGATTTGTCACCCGACACCTCGGACCGCGACCCGCCGACGTCGCGACGATGTTGGAATCGTTCGGATACGGGTCGCTGGACGAGTTGATGGACGCCGCCATTCCCGAGGCGATTCGGATGCAGCGGCCGCTGAAGGTGCCTGGCGCACGGACCGAGCGTGCTGTGCTCGAGGAACTCCGCGAGATCGCCGACCAGAACGACGTTTTTCGCTCGTATATCGGACTGGGATACGCCGACTGCATCACGCCACCCGTGATTCTCCGAAACATTCTGGAAAACCCGGGATGGTACACGGCTTACACACCGTATCAGGCGGAAATCGCGCAGGGGCGGCTCGAGGGACTGTTGAACTTCCAGACGATGGTCGCCGACCTGACCGGTCTCGAGATCGCCAACGCGTCGCTCCTCGACGAGGCGACCGCGGCAGCCGAGGCGCTGACGATGACCCATGCGGTCAGCAAGGCCAAGGGTCACGCCGCCTACCTGATCGACGAAAACTGTCATCCGCAGACCATCGCGGTTGTCCGAACCCGCGCCGAAGCGCGTGGCATCGAAATCTCGGTGGGCGACCCGAGCGCCTTCACGTTCGGCCCAGGTGTCATTGGGGCGTTGGTCCAGTATCCGGGAAGCGACGGGGTCGTGCGCGACTATCGGGCGCTGTGCAAGGACGCGCATGAGAGCGGCGGGTTGGTCACGGTTGCGACCGACCTGCTCGCGTGCGTCCTACTCACGCCACCCGGAGAGCTGGGCGCCGACATCGCCGTTGGGAACTCGCAGCGGTTTGGCGTTCCCATGGGATACGGGGGGCCGCACGCGGCATTCTTTGCCACGCGCGAACGGTTCAAGCGCCAAGTACCGGGACGCATCATCGGCGTGACGCACGATTCCCGTGGCAAACGCGCGTACCGAATGGCACTGCAAACCCGGGAACAACACATCCGACGCGATCGAGCAACTAGTAACATCTGTACCGCACAGGTGCTTCTCGCCGTCATCGCCGGCATGTACGCCGTCTATCACGGGCCGGACGGCCTGCGTCGAATCGCGCTGCGCGTTCATGCGCTCACGCAGACGCTCGGCAAGGCGTTGGCGCGTCTGGGCTGCCGCGTCGTCTACGAGGCATTTTTCGATACGCTGTGCGTCGAACTCGAAGCCGCGCACGTCCGGCACGTTCTCGACGCAGCCGAAGCTCGACGCATCAACCTCCGCCGCATTTCGGACACGCGGCTCGGGATCTCGCTCGACGAGACCACGACGATCGACGACGTGGGTGAGTTGATTTCCGTGTTTGGCCGAGGGCAGAGTGCCCGAGTCGATGCAGCGGAACTTGCGCGCGGGATCGACGGCGAGTCGGCCGTCCCCACGGAATTGCGACGTGAGTCGCCATTCCTCACCCATCCAGTGTTTCAGCGGTACCGCTCGGAAACGGAGATGCTTCGGTATCTCAAGCGACTGGAGGCGAGCGACCTTTCGCTCACGTCGGCGATGATTCCGTTGGGCTCCTGCACGATGAAGCTGAACGCGACCACACAGATGATCCCTGTCACGTGGCCCGAGTTCGGGAGCCTCCATCCGTTTGCGCCGGTCACACAGGCCAAAGGGTACCAACGCTTGTTTCGCGAGCTGGAAGAGCAGCTCGCCGAGATTACCGGCTTGCCCGAGGTCTCGCTCCAGCCCAACGCCGGATCGCAAGGGGAATACACCGGTCTGCTCGTGATCCGTGCGTATCAGCGGGCTCGGGGCGAGGGACGACGGCAGGTGTGTTTGATTCCGCTGTCGGCCCACGGCACGAACCCGGCGAGTGCGGTCATGGCGGGCATGACGGTCGTGCCGGTGAAGACGGACGACCAAGGCAACATCGATCTCGACGACCTCCGCGCCAAGGCGTCCGAGCACCGCGACGCGCTTGCGGCGTTGATGATCACTTACCCCTCGACGCACGGCGTCTTCGAGGCGACGATCGGGGAGATTTGCGACATCGTGCACGAGCACGGCGGCCAGGTGTATATGGACGGTGCGAATATGAACGCACAGGTCGGGCTCTGCCGCCCTGGCGACATCGGCGCAGACGTCTGTCATCTGAATCTGCACAAGACGTTTTCGATTCCACATGGCGGGGGCGGTCCCGGGATGGGGCCCATCTGCGCCGCGTCACATCTGGGTCCGCATCTCCCCGACCATCCGATCGTGCCGCTCGGAATCGAACAGCCGTGCGGAACGGTATCTGCCGCACCGTGGGGCAGCCCTTCCATCCTCACCATTTCCTGGGCCTACCTCGCCCTCCTCGGACACGATGGCGCGACGGACGCGACAAAGATCGCGATCCTCAACGCCAACTACATTGCCCGGCGACTGGAGGGACAGTACGAGCTATTGTACACGGGACAGCACGGGCTCATCGCCCACGAATGCATCATCGACGTGCGGCCCTTCAAACTATCCGCCGGCGTCGAGGTAGAAGATGTCGCCAAGCGACTCATGGACTACGGGTTCCACGCCCCAACCGTCTCGTGGCCGGTGCCCGGGACGATGATGGTCGAGCCGACGGAAAGCGAGTCGAAAGAAGAACTCGACCGGTTTTGTGACGCCCTGATTGCGATTCGTGAGGAAATTCGCGAGATCGAAGACGGACGAGCCGACCGCAAAGACAATCTGCTCAAACGAGCGCCGCACACGCTGGAAGACGTCGTCGCCGACGAGTGGGACCGTCCCTACTCGCGGGAACGCGCCGCGTTTCCCATGCCCGATACCCGGGTGTTCAAGAGTTGGCCGACCGTGGGACGGGTAGACAGCGCCTACGGCGACCGTCACTTGGTCTGCACCTGTCCGCCGATGGAAGAATTCGTCGAAATGAGTGTCGGGACGTAATCCGAGTTGCTTTGGAGTCTCATTGTCGAGCCGGGAGGGCGGCCCGGTCACGAGAACATGGCGATCGATGAAACGCTGTTGAGCAACGCGCAGCGGGGAACGGCATCTCTCAGGCTCTATCGATGGTCACCGCCGTGTCTGTCATTCGGCCGAAACGAACCAGCCCTCGTCCGCTACGATTCCGCCTCGATCGACCGGCTTGGGCTCGACACCGTCCGCCGCCCAACCGGCGGCCGCGCGGTGTGGCACGACCACGAAGTCACGTATGCCGTGGCAGCCCCTATTGCGGTGTTCGGGTCCCTGAAGGCATCCTACACAACGATTCACTCGATGCTGGTGAGCGCGCTCCGTTCGCTCGGTGTCTCGGCGGAGTTGGCGGCGAAACCGAGCACCCCAACGGCACCGCTCTCGAGCGGCGCCTGTTTCGCGGCCCCAGTTGGGGGAGAGATCGTGGCATCTGGCGGCAAACTGGTCGGAAGCGCACAACTGCGTGATGGCGGTGCACTCTTGCAGCA
>JBFIZG010000017.1:0-21755 GCA_041604955.1 Gemmatimonadales bacterium
GCCCGGTATGTAGTGAATCATCTTTCGCCGGAACTCTTCAATAAGCGGGTGCTCGAATTGGGCACCCGTTTTTTTTCGGGATGCAGGACGCAAGACGTAGGACGTAAGACACAGGACGTAAGACACAGGACGCAAGACGTAGGACCGCTCCTACCGCCCCTACCGCCATTACCGCCCCTCCAACAGATCGAGCAACGCGGGCACGCTTCGATCGGAAGCCCCTCCCGCCATTGTGCGGCGAGCGGTCAAGCCGGCTGTTCGACACGCGGCTCGGTCCGAAATCCAGTGAAGGACCACCCTCGAAAGTACGGCCGCGGCCTCGCGTCGATGTGGAAGCGCAACGGCCCCCCCACGTTCGACCATATGGACCGCGTCGGGTGAACCGTCATGCCGCGGGCCCACGATCACCGGAAGCGCGAACGCGGCTGGTTCGGCGACGGCATGAACCCCGCGGCAGAAGCCTCCTCCGACGTACGCAATGTCGCCACACGCATACAGGTCAGCTAGGGCGCCAACGGTGGTGACGACCCGACACGCTGACGTGGACGGCAACTGGCCGTCTGGCCACGGCTCTGCGGCGACACCCCGTTCGGTCGCAAATCGGATGGCGCCGGTCACGTTGTGTGACGAGGGCTCGTGCGGTACGAGCAAGAGTTTGACGCGATCGCTCGTACGGCGGACGGCGGCGAACGCATCGATCACAACACGTGCATCCATCCAGTCGGTGCTGCCCGCAACCAGGGTCATGTATCCGTCAGCCCATTCCGCGAGACCGTGCAGGCTGATCGAATTCACCACGCGCTCTAAGATCTGGTCGTGCCGCGGATCGCCGGTGACGTGCACGCGTTTTGCCGGAGTGCCCAGTCGAACACAGCGCGTGGCGTCGTCGTCGGACACGGCGCCGATCCACGAGACGGAGCGGTATGCGTGTTCGAGTAATTGTCTCGCGGGCCACCGCAACCGACGACTTCGGGGCCGGACGGTTGCGCCCAGTACGGCGAGCGGAATCTTCCGTGCGACGGCTTGGGCGGCGAATTCCGACCAGAGATCCCCTCTTGCGAAGGCGATGAGGGACGGTCGGACGGCATCGAGCGCGGCTCCCACACCGGCTCGGTCTTCGAGTGGGATGTAGTCGGCGTATTCCGTCTCCAACGAACCCGGCCATACGGACATCGAAGGGGAAGAGTAAGAGAGCATGGTCTGGAGCGAGGGAACCGCCGTCCGGAGCCGCTGCACGATCGGCATCGCCGTCAGGGCTTCACCAACCGATGCCGCGTGAACCCAGACTGCGGGATCGTTCGTACGGTGAGTACGCGCCCATTCGATCCAACGGTCGGCGGCTTCCCGCCGCCCAGCTAGGCTGTGGGCGAGCTTACCCCCGATCCCGGGTAGACGATGCGTGACGCCTGCCGCCAGACGGTAGCCGAAATGTGTCATTGACGCGGAACATGGTAGGTTTTCACCAATGACGCCACAAGACTATTGGCTCACCGCTCGCGAACCGCGTTACAGCATCCTTTTCGCGTTTCCGCTCCTGTTGCTGTACGAACTGTTGGCACTGTTGATCTCTCACTCGGCGTTCGCGGGTGTGCGAAACGGCGCCGACGTCCTGCTCAAGACCCTCTTTGTGTCGTTGGGGGGTCGGACCGGGTTGGCGATCTTCGGAACCCTTCTCATCGGTATCGGTGGCTGGGTGGTGTGGCGGGACCATCGTCGACGGGGCGGCCGGATCAACTCGCGTGTCTTTGTCGGGATGTTCGCCGAGAGCCTTGTCTATGCCGCCCTGCTCGGCGGAGTGGTTTCGACGCTCACGGCCTGGCTGCTCCCGGGGCCGCTGTACACGTTGCAAGGTTCCCAGATCGCCATCCCCGTCGGGACCCAACTCGTCATCTCGCTGGGGGCGGGCATTTACGAGGAGCTACTGTTCCGGGTGCTCCTCGTATCCGGTCTCTTTGCCCTGGGGTCGTACCTCGGCTGGCGAAAACCCGTTGCGTTGGCGGTTGCCATCGTGGGAAGCGCCCTGATATTCAGCGGCTTTCACTACGTCGGGCCCCTGGGGGACGAGCTCACGCTCCCGTCGTTCACGTTTCGCGCCATCGCCGGGCTGTTGCTCAGCGGACTGTACGTGGCCCGAGGTCTGGGAATCGCAGCCTGGACCCACGCCCTCTACGACGTGGGGGTAACGCTTATGCAATAAAACGTTCAACGCCCAACGTTCAACGTTCAACGTTCTTGCGGCTCCCAGCTCCCGGCCAACCGGAGGCAGGACGTCGGACGATACAGACTTTCGATGTTCGCTGGTCGACGTTGGATGTTGGATATTGGACGTTGGATGTTGGACGTTGGACGTTCGATGTTGAACGTTGAACGTTGAACCGTTCCTCAGCTCCCGGTTTTCGCCGCGAAGATCGAATCCAGCACCGGGCGCCAGTGCTCGAACGGGACGTTGGGCATCAACCCGCCCTCGATGACGAATGACGGAGTTCCTCGCACCCCTGCCTGAGACAGTCCCAGCGCTTCCTGCGCGATCAGCGTCCGCACAGTCCCTGTCTCGAAGCACTGAGTAATCGATTCTTTGTTGAGGCCGGCCGAATCGCTCAAGGTCATGAAGAAGGATTCGGGTTCCTCGAGGGGTCCCCAGGTGGACTGGTGTTCGTAAAGCAGGTCGTGCACCGGCCAAAACTGGTTCTGGGTCGCTGCACACATGGCAAACTCGTGTGCGGCCGGAGCATTCGGATGGAGCTGTACGAGGGGCATGTTGAGGAAGGTGAACCGTACCTTGCCCGTCTGGATGTATTCCGCGTCCAGCAGCGGTAGCGTCTCCTCCCAGAATCCCCTGCAATAGGGGCACTGGAAGTCGCTGATCTCGTAGACGGTGATCGGTGCGTCGGGGTCGCCTTTCGATCGCTGTTCCCGCAGCAGGTCGACTTCTTGGTCACCTGTCTGGCGATCGGCTTGCGCGGTTTGTTTCGTTTCGTCCGCGTCCGTGCTCCGTCGCGCCGCGCGAGCCCAGAGGGCCCCCGCCGCTAACACACCGGCCGCAAGCAGTATGACGCCAAGTTTTCGAGCCTGCACGACTTAGTCCTTTCCTCTCAGACGATCTACCGGTTCCCTCAGGCGTGGCCCATGTTGGGCGCTCTCAAAAAAGGTACATCGAAGGACACCGATTAGTGCCGCCAGCGCCGCTCTGCGAACTCCAGCGCCAAGGGTACCCTCCTCGGACCAAAACGTCCGGCTACCAGCCCGATGTTCCAGAAATACTCCCTGTACGGGTTTTCCGGATCACGGAGCCGGGCCGTGACCCACCAGGGGCCGGGCTCCAGTGACACGGTGGCGATGCCGTCGGGTCCGGTGACCGCCGTGAGGCCCTCCCGGCCCGTCCCGATCGACGCTGATTCGGCGAGGGCACGGTAATCCGCATAGGCGACCTGCTCCCAGAGCCGGAGCGAATCCGCAGCAGCTTGGGCTGCTTCCGCCAAGTCACGGTGCGCGCCGATCTGGTCTCGCAACCTGGCGTCGCGTTCCGCCGTGAGCTGGGTGAACCGTCGATACAGGTCGCCGAGGTATTGGTAGCGGCGAGCGTATCCCGGCGCGTCACGGCCCACCACGTTCAGCGAGTCCGACAAGTGCCGAACACTGTCCCTGATCGCTCGCCACTCCCCGTCGGCGGAGTGGAGCGCTTCGACGTCAGGCATCCGGTATCCCTGGAACTCTCGTTCCAGATGCTCGAACGTCGGTCTCGGCGTGAGGGCGGCGGTGCCGAGCGAGTCCAACAGACGAACGTGGTCGTGTGGGAGGACGGTCACCTCGAGCCCGGAGAGTGGGCGCCCGTCTTCGTCCGAGGCAAACACGTCCAGGGAGATTTCTCCCGCTCCGCACGCGGAGCCCAGGATCAGCGCCATCGCGGCGGTCACACGGATGCCTCGGAACGAGTCCATCGAATGACAGTCTGGAGTTGAGTTCACCACGCGGGAAGGGGTCAGGCGGCCGGAAGCTTGGGGGGCCGGCGGGCCGGACTGGTTCGAGACTCTAGTCTACGATCACGTCCTCTTCTTCGAGGATGTACATGTACGGGTCCACGGCACGGTTCCGAACCAAGACCTCGTAGTGGAGGTGTGGCGCGGTGGCGATTCCGGTCATACCGATCAGGGCAATGTCGTCACCCCGTACCACCGACTGGCCGACTTCGACCAAGACCTTCGAGCAGTGGGCGTATCGGGTCACGACGCCCCGGCCGTGGTCGACTACGACCATGAGACCGTACCCCTTTGACGTCCGGATTTCCTTGACCCGTCCCTTGGCCGGCGCGACGATGGGCGTCCCCATGGGTGCTGCGATGTCGATGCCCTTGTGCGGACGCTCCTCTCCGTGGATCGGATGCATCCGCGCTCTGCTGAACCGGCTCGTGTACCAGCCTTTGGTGGGCCAGGTCGAGGGCGTGCGGAGCAGGCGGTCGACGTGGCTCTCGAGCGTATCCCGCGCCGCCTCGAACGATTTGGCGAGGAAGTTGGCACGCCGGATGAGGCTCCCCAGGTCGGTTCGCATCTTGAGCACGCCACGGCCCGTGGGATCTTCGGCGAGAATTCGCTCTTCTTCGGTCCAGCGCCCGACCGGTCCGCCGATGCCGGCGAGCTGCACATCGGGGTCGGTGGGCTCCAGCCCAGCGAGCAGCCGGATGTTGCCGTCCCGTACGGTGATCGCTTCGATGGTGTCGGTGACTTCGTCGAGCAGTGCTCGTGTCCTCGTCAACTCGTCCGCGAGCAGCACACTGCGGCGCTCGAGCCGATCGAGTTGTTGCAAAGCGATGACTTTGGAAGCGGTGGTATAGCTCAGTACGAGCGTGATGAGCGCGATCGCCGCGATGCTGGTCAGGGCAATCCGGAGCACCAGAAGCGGCACCCGCAACGATTTCGACTCGTCTGTACCGGGCGGCACGACCACGAGGGTCCATCTTCCCCTATCACCCACGCCGACCAGACCTCATGCTTGTTGCATCGCTCGACACCCGTTTGGACCTCGGGAAAACGTCCACACTACCTACCATTTCTCACATGCATCGACCGTGATGCCGCTCACACGAATCCGGTCGGATTACCATTTATCGTTTTGTGACGCACGTCACTCAACTGTTCCTTCAATACGTGTACTGCGGGACTGCCGAGATAAGCTAACCCAAGCTGGCTTGTCCGATAGGGGAGGCGAGGACGGGGGAACTTAGATCGGCACTAGCACCCTGTCAAGGAGCGCCGCGAAGGGCCTCTAAGCCATTGTTTCGGAGCCGGTTAAGCGACTGTCTCGCCCTTGGGAAAGAGGGGCTCGAACTTGTGCACCGTCACGCCTCCCGTCGCGGGCTCTGAGAGGTCCTCCCAGCCCTTTTCCCCTGGCGACCCGTCCAAACCCAACCCGTTCCACACCGTCTGTGTCTTCCCGGGCATGAAGGGGCTCGCGAGGATCGTGATACGTGCCAGTGCCCGCGCGAGTGCGGCCAGCACGATGTCGAGTTCCTGGTCCTCGCCCGCCTTCGCCAGCGACCAGGGCGCTCGTTCCTCGATGAACTGGTTTGCCTGGGAGACGAGCCCCCACGCGGCGTTTCCACCCTCGTGGAGGAGGTGATTGTCCATGGCGGTTTGGTACGCCGATATCGCGTCCTCCCCGGCCCGGTCCAGCTCGGTCAGGTCCGTGACGCCCGGGACCGTACCGTCGCGATAACGCGTAATCATGGCCAGGATACGGCTCGCGAGGTTTCCGTACCCATCTGCCAGCTCGGAGGTATACCGGGTGTCGAGCCGCTCCCAGGAAAAGCCGCCGTCCGCGTCCCAGGGCACCTCCCGGAGGAGAAAGTACCTGAGCGCGTCCGGGCCGTGCCGATCGATGGCGTTCCGGAGGGTCAAGGTGACGCCGGCACTCTTCGAGAAACGCGCTCCGGACGTATTCACCCATCCGTGGCACCAAATACTGCGGGGGACGGCGACCCCGGCTGCCATCAGCATCGCTGGCCAGATGGCCGCGTGAAATCGCACGATGTCGGGGCCAATGACGTGCACGTCGGCCGGCCACGTGTCCTCGTAGCCGTCGTCCGGGAACCCCGTCGCGGACAGATAGTTGATCAGCGCGTCGAACCACACGTAGATGGTGTGGCTGTCGTCGCCCGGCCAGGGGATGCCCCAGGGAACCCGCGAGCGGCTGACGGACATCGCGTAATCGGGTTCCCAGTCGCGGACCACGTTTTTGATCTCGTTGAACTTGGACGTCGGTCGCACGAATGGTCGGTTGGCGCGCTCGCTCTCGTCGTACATGTCAAGCAGCCGATCGCGAAACCGACCGAGCTTGAAGAAGAAATTTGGTTCCTCCACCCACTTGACCTGGCGCGTGGGGTGTTCCGGACATTTCCCGTCGACGAGGTCTTTTTCGAGTTTGAACGCCTCGCACCCGACGCAATAGTATCCGCTGTAGAGGCCGGGTTCGATGTGGCCCGCCTGCTCGATTCGACTGAGGAGCGTTTGAACGGCGCGGGTGTGTCGGGTCTCCGTCGTCCTGATGAAGTCGGTGTTGCTGATCGCGAGTTCCTCCCAAGCCGTACGGAACTCGGCCGCGATTCCATCGACCCACTCCTGGGGGCCGGTCCCCGCCTCTTCGGCTGACTGCGCGACTTTCTGGCCGTGTTCGTCCATGCCGATGAGAAACGCGACCCGCTGACCTCGGAGACGTCGGTACCGCGCGATGCAGTCGGCTCCGATTTTCTCGAAGGCGTGACCGAGGTGGGGGGAGCCGTTCGAGTAGTCGATGGCGGTCGTGATGTAGAACTTATCCGCCACCAGGTGCCTCCGGAGATCCTCCGGATCCGCCATCGCCGCCGGATCCGCCATCGCCTTTACCGCGCCGTCTCCGTCGTCTCCGTCGTCGTCGACCTTTGGGAGGGCCAGCGGCTTCCGCCGTCTGTTCCGGCGCTACCGGCGCCTGGCCCTCATCAAACGTGATCAGACTCCCCGGCGGCGACGGGGCTTCCGCGCGCGGCGCTCGTGGTGTCGTGCGGACCTCTTGCTTCAGTACCGAGAGCGGCACGCTCCTCGTGGTTCCGTCCTCTCCGCGCAACAGAATGAGTTCGCGAAAGATGTCGATTGCCTGCACCGAGAACGTCCCATCCCTGGTGCGCACGGTCTTGCCTTCTTTGGGGAACCGACGCCGGCTCGTGACGTAGAACTCGTGTTCGTAGCGGAGACAACACAAGAGCCGTCCGCACCCTCCGGAGATCTGCGCCGGGTTGAGCGAGAGTCGTTGATCTTTCGCGAGAGAGAGACTCACCGGCTTCAATTCGGGCAGCCAGGATGAACAGCAGTACTGCCTCCCACAGCGACCGATGCCGTCGAGCCGTTTGGCTTCGTCGCGCGCGCCGATTTGCCGGAGTTCGATGCGGGTTCGGAACAGGCTCGCCAGGTCCCGCACCAGCGCTCGGAAGTCCACCCGTTTTTCGGCGGTGAAGTAGACCGTGAGCTTTTTGCGATCCCATTGCCATTCGGCATCCGACACCTTCATGACGAGCTCGTGGGCTTGCACCCGTTCGAGCACCTTGCGCCGAATGTCCTCTTCCGCCTTGCGCAACTCGTTGCTCAGGTGTGTGTCATCGTCCGTCGCCCGCCGGATCACCTTCCCACTCGGCTTCTTCGCCTCGGTGAGTGCGCACCCGGAACATCCGACGCCGCACTTCCGCTCCGCCACTTCGCCGACCGCGGTCACGCGTCCGAAGTCTTTGCCGCGCTCCAAACTCACCACGACCGGATCGCCAACGGCGATCTGGCCTTTCGCGTCCCAGGAGAAGTAGTCCTTCCGGTTGCCCTTGAATGCGACTTCAACGAGTTCGGGCACGGTTACTCCTCCGCGAACTTGCCGATTTGGAGGTACTTCTGGGCCCGTGCCGCGACGAGGTCGGCCGGGTCGAGTTGCACGAGGTCGTTCACGTGACGGTGCAGCACGGCGCCCAGCAGGTGCGCCGCGCGTGACGGGTCTGCATGGGCTCCGCCGTCTGGTTCGGACACGATTTCGTCCACGATGCCAAGCTCGAACAAATCGGTGGCGGTGAGCTTGAGCGATTCCGCCGCTCGTTCCTTGAGCGACGCGTCATTCCAGAGGATCGCCGCGCAGCCCTCGGGGGAGATGACCGAGTACACCGCGTTCTCCAACATCACCACGCGATCCGCGAGCCCGAGCGCCAGCGCACCACCCGACCCACCCTCGCCGATCACCGCCGCGATGATGGGTGTTCCGAGGGTCGACATTGCCTCCAAATTGTGGGCGATGGCCTCGGCCTGTCCGCGTTCCTCGGCCCCCAGACCGGGGTAGGCGCCGGGCGTGTCGATCAAGGTGATGATCGGCGCGCGAAAGCGCTCGGCCACGTGCATGAGACGAAGCGCCTTGCGGTATCCCTCGGGGTGCGGCATCCCGAAGTTCCGTCGCAGATTCTCCTTGGTGTCTCGGCCCTTCTGGTGACCGATCACCATGACCGGACGACCGCGAAGCCGCGCCCACCCGCCCACAATGGCGCGGTCGTCGCGATACAGACGGTCGCCACTCAGCTCGATGAAGTCGGTGAACTGCTTTTTGATGTAATCGAGCGCGTAGGGCCGTTTCGGATGTCGCGCGACTTGAACGCGTTGGATTGGGGTCAGACCGCTGTAGATCTCCCGGCGGAGGCTCGCCAGCTTCCCTTCGAGCGGTTCGATCTCGGCTCGCACATCGAGTTGCCGGTCGGTCGCCAGCCGCTTCAGGTGAGCGATCTGCCCCTCGAGCTCGGCGATCGGCTTCTCGAATTCGAGATGAACGGTGATACCCATGGTTACGGCGCCGCCCTGGTGAGACGCACCTGTTCGGGGCCAACAAGGGCGCGGACTTCGTCCAGAAACTCACGATCGAGCCCGACATGCACCGACCGGGCTTTGAACCGAGCGGTGGTTCCGTTGCCGTCACTCCACTCCACCATCACGGGAGCGGGACCGGGGTGGGCGGCGCACAGGGTTGCAAGCGCCTTGGCGGTTTCACTTGTGGGCCCGGAGCCGCGACGCCAGGTGACCGCCAAACCAAGCGTGCCTGACGCGGTCAGCTCGGACAGAGGTTGAGCGTCTTCGACGATGAACGGGGCGCGATCCTCGCCGCGGTCGCGCGCGCTGTACCCGCCAGTGAGCAGGAGCGCCGCGTCGGGTACGATCGTTTCCGACAGCTTGCTCCAGGTGTCTGGGAATACCAGCGCTTCGGCCGTCCCGTGAAAGTCCTCTAGCGTGAGACGGGCGTATTCGGCGCCCGTTTTCCGGCTGACTCGACGTTTGACCATGGTGACGACCACCGCCGCCGAAACACGATGTTCGCTCCAGGTGCCGAGCGTGGCGGTCGTGCGTGTGCCGACGAGTTGTACTTCGTCCCGGTAGCGGTCGAGTGGGTGACCGGAAATAAAGAATCCAACGACCTCTTTTTCCCGTGTTAGGCGTTCGGCCTCGGACCAGGGCGGCACGTCCGGGGGCGGCGTTCGGGTGTGTGGAGCATCGTCCTGGTCGCCGAACAAGCTCTCTTGTCCCGCTTCTCGGTCGGCCTGGCGCAGCTGTGCTTCGGGGAGCACGGTGTCGAGCGCGGCCACGAGCTGGGCCCGGTGACCGCCCAGTTGATCGAGCGCTCCTGCGGCGGCGAGCGACTCCATGACGCGTTTGTTACACGACCGGATGTCGACGCGCTGGCAGAAGTCATCCAGCGACTCGAACGGCCCGCCCGAGTCCTTCGCTGCGAGAATGGATTCGATCGCGCCCCGGCCGACGTTTCGCACGGCGCCGAGACCAAAGCGGATTTGGGTGTCGCGGGTGACGGTAAACTTCCACCCCGACTCGTTGACCGACGGTGGCAACACTTCTAGGCCCAGCTCCCGCGCTTCATTGATGTACGTGACCACCTTATCGGTATCGCCGATTTCGGAGGAGAGCAATGCCGCCATGAATTCCGCGGGGTAATTGGCCTTCAGCCATGCCGTCTGAAACGAGAGGATGCTGTATGCGACGGAGTGGGACTTGTTGAATCCGTAGCGACCAAACGTTCGAATTTGGTCGGCGATGTCCTTGACGACCCGACGTTCGTGTCCGCGTTCGACCGCGCGCTCGACGAAACGACCCAACTCCTGGTCGATGAGATCGGCATCCTTTTTTCCAACGGCTTTTCGCAACACGTCCGCTTCGGCGAGCGTGAAGCCGGCGAGTAGATTGGCGATCCGCATGACCTGTTCTTGGTACACGATCACGCCGTACGTCGGCTCCAAGAGTTCCCGAAGCGCCGCGTGCGGATAGCGGACCTGTTCCGTGCCGCGTTTCCGCCGGATATAGACCTGATGCATGCCGGAGTCGAGCGGACCCGGACGCACCAAGGCGTTGGTCACGACGAGATCGTCGAACCGGTCAGCCCCCAGTTGCCGAAGCATTTCCGTGGCGAGCGGCGACTCGAATTGGAATACCCCCGCGGTCCGCCCCGACCGCAGCAGTTCGTACGTACCGGCATCGTCGAGGTCGATGTGATCGAAGTCGATCGTGACGTCGTGGCGTTCACGAATCATCTCTAGCGCGTCGTGAATGACCGTGAGCGTCCGCAGCCCGAGGAAATCCATCTTCAACATGCCGACCTTTTCCAAAGCCACCATGTCGAACTGCGTGATCAACGATTCGTCGCCGTTTTGGCCTGCGCCCGCGCCGCCTCCGCGTTGCGGCAGCGTACAGACTGGCACGTACTCGTCGAGCGGTCCGGGCGCAATGACGATGCCCGCCGCGTGGACCGAAGCGTGCCGCGACAGCCCTTCAATGCGTTGCGCGAGATCGATGACCCGTCTGACGGTCCCGTCTTCCTTCGCGAGCGCGGCCAGCTCCGGCACCTTGGCCGCTGCTTCCGCGACCGACAGGGAAAACGCTGGTCCGGAAGGTATGAGCTTGGCAATGCGATCGGAGTCCGCGGGACTGACGCGGAGAACACGGGCGATGTCCCGCAGGGCCGCCCGCGCTTTCAAGGTTCCAAACGTGATGATTTGCCCGACGCTCTCACGGCCATACCGTTCGCGCACATACTCGATCACTTCGCCGCGACGCTCGTAGCAAAAGTCCACGTCGATGTCGGGCATGGAAACGCGATCGGGATTGAGAAACCGTTCGAAGAGCAGGTCGAATTGCAGCGGATCGATGTCGGTAATACGAAGTGCGTACGCGACGAGAGAGCCAGCGACGCTACCGCGGCCGGGGCCGACCGGAATGCCACGTTCCCGCGCGGCATGAATGAAATCCTCGACGATCAAGAAATAACCGGCGTACCCGAGTTTAGTGATGACGTCGAGTTCATACTGCAGGCGTTCGGCAACCGGATCCGACAGCGGTTTGCCATACCGCTCTTCGGCGCCCGCCGTCGCCATCTCGACGAGTAACTCGTTTTCCGATTTGGTCTCGTCGGCGCGAGGAAACTCGGGAACCAGATAACTCTGGTCGAAGTCCACGTCACAGAAGTCCGCGACCTGCTGTGTATTTTCGATGACATCGGCGCGGCCGGGAAAAAGTTCGGCCATTTCCGCTTCCGACTTGACGTAGCTCTCCTGGCCGTAAAACCGGAATCGATTCGGATCGTCCAGGTCTCGCCCGGTGCCGATGGCGAGAAGACAGTCGTGCGCTTCGTGATCCGCGCGCTCCAGATAGTGGGCATCATTCGTAGCCAACACCGGAAGCCCCAACTCGTCACCCAAGGCGAACACGCCGTCGCGCACCTTCCGCTCATCGGGAATGCCGTGATCCTGCACCTCCAACCAATAGTTGTCGGCGCCAAACGTGGTCGCAAACCACTCGGCGGCCTGTTTCGCCAGGTCGTAGTTGTCGCGACGAAGCCAGAGTGCCACTTCACCGGACAGACATGCGGAAAGACACAAAATGCCTTCGCGGTGCTCCTCCAAGGCGGCTCGATCGATTCGCGGGCGGCGATAGTAACCCTCGACGTATCCGATCGACGAGAGCTTGATCAAGTTTTGATACCCGGTGCGATCTTTCGCGAGGAGAACGAGATGGGAGTATTGCGACGGCGCCCACGATGGTTGGTCGCGCGAGGTGCGAGGCCCAAAGGCGACGTACGCCTCGAACCCGATGATGGGTTTGATGTGAGCGGCTCGCGCCTGTTCATAGAACGTCCACGCACCGTGCAGGTTTCCGTGATCCGTGATCGCGAGACTGTCCATACCGAGGCCTTTGACCCGGCCCAACAGTTCGGGGATCCGGTTCGCGCCGTCGAGTAGCGAGTACTCGGAATGCGTGTGTAGGTGTACGAAGCTCATTGGGTGTGCGTGGTTGCGGCGGCCAACCAGCGACTGGAAACTGGAGTATATAAAAGGACCGCCCGGGCGGAACACGACAACGAATCGTCTGGGCGCCCCGGCGAGAAGTGATTGGCCCCGATCACAAAACGAAAGCTAGCCGAGCCCCCGAGCATTGTCAAAACGTCCTGAAACACCGTATGTTGCTGTGTTGCCAAGGGTTACGCACACATGGGCCCAATCCGTTTCTGTCCGGCAGTTGGGTCGGCGGCCCCATCGATTATGGGAGTTGTCGGCGCGGCGGGGTGATCATGCGACCTGAGAGGAGTGAACGATTTTGACGATTCGCGGTGTGATTTCAATTGCGGCCAGTGTGGTGTTCGCGGCCTGCGGCGGCGGATTAGACCTTCCCCGGCCAGCGTTGCTCGAGCGCGTGGGAGCTTCCGACAATCAAGTGGCGGTCGCCGGAAACCGGTTGGAGCGACCGCTGGCCGTACGCGTGACCACGTCGGACGGCGCCACGGTCGTTCCCAGAGCCGAGGTTCGATGGGAGGTCGTCGAGGGGATGGGGGCCGTCTTGTCCGACTCGGTCACGGTTGCCGACGGGGCGGGTGAAGCGCAGGTCGTCGCGCAGTTGGGTCCCGAGGAGGGATCGTATGCGATACGCGCAACGTTGGTCGAAGAATCGAGCCAAACCGCCGTCTTCAATGCGATTGCGACCACGCCGCCCCGTCTGACGGGTGTCGTACCGGCCTCGTTCGGTGGGGGCGACACGCTCAGATTGTCGGGGACCGGGTTGACCACGGACGTCTCGATCGAGGTTGCGGGGAGGCCGGCACGCGTGATCGCTCGCTCTGTCACGCAAACGGCGCTTACGGCCCTGGCCCCCGCCTGCTTGGTTCCCGGACCGGTGTTGATCGCAGCGCGCGTCGGCCTCGCGAGCAGCCAACTCGCGGCGGATTTCTTTGCGGACGAGGACATGCTGGAACTCGCGCCGGGTGAGCACCTCGCGGTCGACCCCGTGGCGTTGTCCGACTGCGCCACGTTTCCGTCCGCCGATCCGAGCGGCGCGGAATACCTGCTGGCGCCCCAATCGGTCAGCGGCACACCTGGTGAGAATGCAGTCTTTCGCCTCGTCGGTGATGCGGCGATCACGACCGGGTCACTGACGCAGCCGTCCACCGAACCACGTTCGTTTGCCCTCGACTTTCATGACTACCTGCGCGAATTGGAGGCGGAGTTATCACGCGAGCCACGCGTACCGTATCAGCCGGAGGCCATTCTCGGGGCGCGCCAGGCCGAGATCCAGGTGGGACACCGGCGGTCATTCAAAGTCTGTAATACGGTGACGTGTTCGGCGGTGGAGGATTTTTCGACGGTCACCGCGGAGGCCAAATATGTGGGCGAGCACGCGGTCCTCTACATCGACCTCGATGCCCCGACCGCCGGGCTCTCGGAGACGGACTTCAATGCACTGGGATCCATTTTCGATGCCGATCTGTACGGCGTCAACGCTTCAGCATTCGGCGCCGAGTCGGACGTCGATCGGAACGGACTCGTATTCATTCTGCTCACTCCGGTGGTCAATAAGCTCACGCCGCCGGCGCAGTGTCCCACGTCGTTCATCACGGGCTTCTTCTTTTCCCTCGATACGGATCCCAATCGGGTGTCGGACCCGCGATCGAACCAGGCGGAAATGTTCTACGGCATCGTACCGGATCCCGCCGGGACTGTGACGTGCAATCACAGTGTGGATCGCGTTCGTCGCATCGTGCCCATCACGTTTACCCACGAATTACAACATCTGATCAATTTCTACCAGCACACGATTCTCCGGGCGGGACAAACCGAGCTGACGTGGCTGAACGAAGCGATGTCACATGTCGCCGAAGAGCTGGGAGGGTTTCACTTTCGTTCCAAAGGCGACTCGGTGCGTTTCTCGTCATTTGTCACCGGCAATTTGTTCAACGCATTCCAATTCCTCTCCGCCCCACAAGCGCACATGCCGCTCTTCAACGAGGGCACGGGTACGCTCGCGGAACGGGGAGCCGGATGGTTGTTTCTCCGCTGGGTGGTCGACCAATTCGGGGCGTCCACGCTCCGCCGTCTGTCGGAAACCAAGCTGGTGGGTGAGGCCAATATCGCCAACGCGGTGGGCGAGCCGCTGCAGTCGCTTCTCTCCGATTGGTTCTTAGCGAACTACGTGTCCAATCTCCCGGATCTCACGACGTCATCGCGCCTGCAGTACTCTACGTGGGACTTTCGCGACGTGTACCAATCCCTCAACAACCAGGCGCCGGAACAATTCGACCGACCGTTCCCGATCCTCCCGCAGAATTTCACGGGCGGCTCCTTCGACCTCTCCGGGTTCTTGCAGGCGGGAAGCGGCGATTACGTTCGCGTTACCCTGCCGGGGAATGCGGCTGGGTTCACCGTTCAGCTCGTCGATGGTGCTGGCAACCCGCTTTCCGGGACCGTGGTTCCACGATTGAATGTGATTCGGCTGCGGTGACGTGCGTCGACTCCTCGTAGTTCGAGCAGCGGGGGCGGCCGCGGCCGCACTCACGTTCGTGTTTCCGCTCGGGGCGGTTCAGCTCGCGGACTCGAGTGTGGTCCCCGTCGTCCTCACGACGCCGGCATCCGTGCGAAGCGCGGGCATCCGGGGCACGGGTGCCGCGTTGGTCGGCTATGCGGGCGCGGTGTTCAGCAATCCTGCCGGCATCGCCACGATTCGTCACGTCGGGCTCGAGGCCGGTTACCGCAGTATTCCGGGCGGTGGTGGGCTTGCGACGGGCGCACTCGCCTGGAGGATAGGGCAGTTCGACTTGGGATTCGGTGGCGCCTATCTCGATTTCGGACGAGACGCGTCGACCTTCCTCGGACCCGGCAGCGGCACCGACGCGCGCGAGATCGAGGCCATCGGGTCGCTCGTGTACCGGTTCGGCATCATTGCGATGGGCGGAAGCGCCAAGTACATCCGTCGCACCGTCGACGATACCCCCGAGCGCGCGGTCAGCACGGACGCTGGAATTGCCATCGCGATCTTCGATATCATGGCGATCGGATTCTCCGTGCAAAACCTCGGCGGAAATTGGAGTCGGCAATCCGCGTTGAAAATTCCCCGGCTGTCGCGTTGGGGTTTTACCATGAATTACGTCGATCCTCTGGACACCTTCCGACTGTTGTCGACCATCGAGGTACAGTGGCCCGAAGGACAAGGGTCGCGGTTGATCCTCGGTGCGGAGGCCGGTGTGGTGAGCAAGCATCTTGGCGTGGTCGTGCGCGCCGGGTACGGTTCGCGACCCGACGAGTCTGCGTTTTCGGAGTTCACCTATGGGGCGACCGTTAGCTTCAGCCGCGGTTTTCAGGTAGACTATGCGTACCAGGGCGTCGATCTGCTCAACGAAGCGGCGCACCGGTTTGGTTTTCGGCTTGCGTTGTAAACTGCGGCGCCGTCATCCTCGTGTTGTGTTTCCCGCTGGAGAATTATGACCGACCTCGATGCGTATGTCAGGAGCAACCGGGACCGGATGCTGAAAGAACTCGTGCACCTGCTCGAGGTGCCGAGTGTCTCGACCGATCCCGCGCATGACGCCGACTGCCGCCGTGCTGCGACCTGGTTGGCCGAGCACCTGCGCGCGCTCGGCTGTCCCACGGTCGACCTGTTGGCCGATGAATCTCATCCGGTTGTGTGGGCTGAAGGCCCGCGCCGTCCCGGCAAACCGACGGTTCTCGTGTACGGTCATTACGACGTGCAACCACCGGATCCCATCGACTTGTGGAAGACGCCACCGTTCGAGCCGTCCATCCGAGATGGTAACGTCTACGCCCGCGGCGCCACCGACGACAAGGGGCAGGTGTTTTCGATCGTCAAGGCGTTCGAAGCGGTGAGCGAAGATAACGGCCCACCGGTGAACCTTCGGTTTCTGATCGAAGGGCAAGAAGAATCGGGCAGTACCGTGCTCTCCGACGTGCTGAAACGGGAACCCTCGCGGACCGAGGCCGACGCCGTGCTCGTCTCCGACATGCCCTATTTCGCGCCGGGGTGGCCTGCGACCAACATTGCGCTCCGCGGCATCTGCTACGCGGAAATCACGGTGCGGACCCTGAAAGGCGATCTGCACTCCGGGTTGTACGGCGGTGTTGCCCCAAACGCGCACGAAACACTGGTCCGCATCCTGTCCCGTCTCAAGCTACCGTCCGGTCGTATCCGGATTCCCGGTCTCTACGAGGCGGTCGCTCGTCCGCCCAAGGCCGAGCGTGACGCGTGGGCGCGGCTACCGTTCAATGAGCGGAGGTATCTCAAGGAGGAGCTTGGCGCTCGCTCGATGACGGGCCTCGCCCGCTACTCCGTGTTCGAGCGGGTGTGGGCGCTCCCGACATTCGAGGTGCACGGCATTACGGGAGGCTTCACCGGTGAAGGTGCGAAGACCGTGATCCCCGCCGTCGCGAGCGCCAAAGTGAGTCTCAGACTCGTGCCGAACCAAAAACTCAAAAAGGTCCAGCAGCAACTCACGCGAGCGGTGCGTGCAGCCGCCCCCACGTACGCCGAGGTGACGGTCGACCTCATCCACGGCGGCGATCCGGTCCTGGTCGACGTGTCGGACCCGGCGTTTGACGTTTTGGGGGAGGCGTTTGAAGAGGTCGAAGGACGCCGGCCGGTGCCGATCCGATCCGGTGGCTCCATTCCCATCGTACCGGCACTCGCGCGGAGCGGAGCACCCGTCATTTTGAGCGGCATTGGGCTGCCGGATGACGGACTGCATGCTCCAAACGAAAAGATCTCCGTCGAGCAGTTTTTCAAAGGCGTGAGAGTGTTCGGACGCTTCTTCCAGAAAATGGGGCGCTGAACGCGCGCGACCACCGGAGGGCGGTGGAAATCAGACCGGTTCGAGCACGTCAGCCACGTTGACTGCCTGCGGGCGAACGTCGAACACCTCGGCGAATCCGAGTATGATCGCGTCGAGCGCGCGCCCCCACAGATCCCGCGGTGCGAGCGCACCTCGTTCTCTCGCCACGCTCGTCATCAGCACACCCTCGATTCCACACGGGATGATGAGATCGAAGTACGACAAATCCGTCGTGACATTGAGTGCAAACCCGTGCCACGTAACCCACTGTTTTACGTGAATGCCGATGCTCGCGATCTTTTTACCGTTCGTCCACACACCAGTGTATTCAGGATGCCGTTCGGCGGGGACGCTGAGGGTGTCGAGCGCCCGGATGATCGATTGCTCGAGCTGCCGGAGGAACCAGTGGAGATCCTGCCGATGCCCGGTCAGATCGAAGATGGGATAACCGACAAGCTGTCCCGGACCGTGAAAGGTGACGTCTCCGCCCCGTTCGATTTCGTACACGCCGATGTTGCGTGCTCGGAGCGCTTCCTTCGACATCGACAGGTTCTCGGCGCGAAATCCACGGCCGAGTGTGACGACAGGAGGGTGTTCCACCAGTAGGAGTAGGTCTCGCGCGATCGTGTGTGCGATGCGCGCGTGCGCGAGTTGACGCTGCAGCGCGAGCGCCTCCTCGTACGACATCCGGCCGAGGCCGACAACCGCGAGTTCACCGCTCATCGGAGTGCCGCACGGCGCGCGTGGGTGTTCGACGCGTAAAAGGCGATCAGCAGCACAGCCAAGTACGCGGCAAGACCCACGCGTCCGGCGAAGAGGTCGGCGGGCACCGCGAGCCCCGCCAAGAGCGCCGTCCCAAACACCGAGAGCATACCGATGACACCGCGACGCCACGTGTCGTCGAGTTCCCGTGAGCGGGACCATCCTACGGTCACCGCCGCCACCACACCGGCAATCGTCCACGACGTCAACAACACGAAGCCGGCGCCGGAGCCGTCTTCCGCGATCCCGCTGCGTTGCACGATGCGAAGAAGGAGCATCCCCGCTGTCAGCACGGCAGCGCCCGCCGTCATGCCGGCGCCCAGACTCGCAAGCGCGAGCCCGACCGGGTCGTTGGTGCTCATGCCTTAGGTGTGAATCACGCGGCCCAGCGAATCGAGCGCCGCTTCGGCCACGGCCTCCGACAGTGTGGGATGCGCATGCACGGCCAAATCGACTTCCTCGACCGTGTATTCATTCTCACGTGCGACCGTGAGCTCGTGAATCAGCTCGCTGGCATGCGACGCCACGATGTGCGCGCCGAGGATCTCGCCGTATTTCTTGTCTCGAATGATCTTGACGAATCCCTCGGTCTCGAGTGACGCCCGCGCGCGTCCGTTCGCGGTGAACGGGAACTTTCCGACAACGTAGTCGCGGTTTTCCGCCTTGCAGCGTTCCTCGGTGAGACCGATGCTCGCGACCTCTGGATGGCAGTAGGTGACGCTCGGAATATTGTCGTACTGAATACGGTGCGGTTTCTTTCCGGCGACCAGTTCGGCCACGTACACTCCTTCGCGGCTTCCCTTGTGGGCCAGCATCGGCGGACCTGCAATGTCTCCGATCGCATACACGCCGTCGGCCGTGGTGCGGAGGTTTTCGTCCACCTGGAGGAATCCCGCTTTCGTCAGGTTGACGCCCGCGCTCTCCAAGCCAATGTTCTCGGCGTTTACGGCCCGGCCGGCGGCCATTAACACCTTGTCCACCTCGAGCGTTCTCTTCTTGCCGGCCACCTCGACCTCGAGCGTGACCTGGTTCTTCCCGACCTTGGCACTCTTCACCGCGGCGCCCGCCAGAACTTCGATTTTTCGTTTCTTGTAGCTCTTGGCGAGCACCGCAGCCGCTTCGGCGTCGTCATTGGGTAAGATGCTCGGAAGCACCTCGATCAGTGTGACGTTGGAACCGAAGGCGCTGAACACGTCCGCGAACTCGACGCCAACAGCTCCCGCACCAATAATCGCGAGCGAGGCCGGCGCGTGGTCGAGAAACAGCGCCTCGTCTGACGAGATGACGGTGGTCTTGTTGATCTCGAGACCGATTTGCGGAATGCCCTTGACCCGTGTGCCGGTCGCCACGACCACCGCCTTCGCGGCGGTGTAGGTGTCGCTGCCCACCTTGACCTTTTTCCCGGGAAGCAGCGTGCCGCTGCCCTCGATGACCGTGACCTTGTTCTTCTTCATGAGGAACCCGACGCCCTTCGAGTTCTGCTCGCTGACCGCCCGGGAATGCTTGATCGCCGCGGCGAAATCCAGGGACACGTCGCCGACGTTGATCCCGAGTGTCTTTGCATCGTGGCGGACGAGGTTGGCAACGTAGGCGCTGTGCAAGAGCGCCTTGCTCGGAATGCAGCCGACGTTCACGCACACACCGCCCAGCTTGTCACGTTCCACGACTGCCGTCTTGAGGCCGAGTTGCGCCGCCCGAATTGCACATACATAACCGGCGGGACCACCGCCCAAGATGATTATATCGAAATTGCTGGCCACGTCATTCGTTCCGGGTTGAGAGTGGGTGCCGCCGCCGTCCGCTGGCGAGTCGTTACCACACGATAGCCAGCGGATTCTCGAGCATCTGTGCGACGGTTTGGAGAAACTGCGCGCCGGTCGCTCCGTCTATCACGCGATGGTCACAACTCATCGTGACCCGCATGCGGCGCCGAATGACCACCTCGTCGTCGACCACCACCGGCCGCGCGACGATCCCGCCCACCGCCAGGATACCTGCCTCCGGCGGGTTGATCACGGCGGTAAACTCATCGATGTCGAACATTCCCAAGTTCGAGATAGAGAAGGTGCTGCCGGTGTACTCGTCCGGTTTGAGCTTCCGTTCCCGAGCACGCGCCGCCAAGTCGCGGGTCTCGGTGGCGATCTCCCGTAGGGATTTGATGTGTGCGTTCCGAATGACGGGCGTGATGAGCCCATCCTGGATCGCCACGGCTACACCGATGTGGACCTCGTTGAAATAGCGAATGTGGTCGTCCTGCCACCAGGCGTTGCACGCGCGATGGTGACGGAGCGCCTCGGCGACCACTTTGACGATGATGTCGTTGAACGAAATCCTCGGGGGCGCGTCCAGCGCGTTCAGGGACTGCCGGGCGTCCCACACACGCTCCATGTCGATTTCCCGCGTCAGGAAGAAATGCGGCACGGGGCCTATCGACTGTGACAACCGCTTGGCAATCGTCTTCCGGACCTGAGACAGCTCGACGTCTTCGTAGCCCGACAAATGGGCTGGGGCGACGGCCGCCGGCCGGACCGGTTGGGCTGCCTCGACGTCGCGTTTCACGATTCGACCACCGGGTCCCGACCCCTCGAGTGTCGCGAGGTCGATACCACGCTCCCGCGCAAGCCGTCGAGCCAGCGGGGACGACTTCGTGCGACCGTCGCCGCCGGCAGCTACCGGCGCGGCGGCCGATGACGCCTCGGGCGTACGGCTGGGTGCCGGTTCGGCGGGGGCAGCGACGGCCGGCCCGGGCGACGAGGCTGGCGCAGCCGGTGCGGGCGAAGACGCTCCGCCGCCCGCCTGAAACCCGGAGATGTCTTCGTCCGGCTCCGCGATGACGGCGATCAGGCTCCCGACATCCGCGGTGGCGCCGTCGGGCGCGAAGATCTTCCGCAAGACGCCATCCCCGCGTGCCTGCAATTCCATGATCGCCTTGTCCGTTTCGACCTCGGCGAGGATGTCGCCGACCGAAACCGCATCGCCCTCGTGTTTCAGCCAGCTTGCGACACGCCCCTCTTCCATCGTTGGAGAGAGGGCCTCCATATAGACTTTCGTCGCCATCGATCGTTCTCGGTTGTGGAATCAGCTAGGCGTAGGTGACTTGCTTGACGGCCTCAACCACCCTTTCGGGGGTCGGCTTGGTCAGTTTTTCGAGATGCTTGTTGTACGGGACCGGCATATCGAGCTGGGTAACTCGCATAATCGGCGCGTCGAGGTCGTCGAAGGCCCGCTGCTGCACTTCGTCAACGATCTGCGCGCCGACGCCGCAGAACGGCCAGTTTTCTTCGACTACCACACAACGGTTTGTCTTTGCGACACTCGTCACGATGGCATCGACGTCGAGCGGGCGCACGGAGCGAAGATCGATCACCTCCGCCGAAACCCCATATTGTTCCTCGAGCACGTCGGCCGCCTTGAGCGCCACCGCAACGCTCTTGGCGTAGCTGACCAACGAGACGTCGGATCCGGGGCGTTTGATATCCGCCTCCCCGAGGGGAATCACATACTCGTCGTCGGGTACTTCTCCCTTCACGTTGTACATCATTTCGCCTTCGAGAAACACGACGGGGTTGTCGTCGCGGATGGACGTCTTGAGCAGCCCCTTCGCATCGTGCGGTGTGGCCGGGGCCACGACCTTGAGGCCCGGCACGTGCGCGAACCACGCCTCGAGCGCCTGCGAATGCTGCGCGGCGAGCTGCAGGGCGGCTCCGCTCGGCCCCCTGAACACGATGGGTACAGGAATCTGACCCCCGGACATGTAGAGCATTTTGGCGGCTGAATTGACGACTTGGTCGAGCGCCAGCAGGGCGAAGTTGAACGTCATGAATTCGATGATGGGTCGTAAC